>NZ_BAAAUG010000288.1:0-600 GCF_039533825.1 Streptomyces rectiviolaceus | reverse complement strand
GTTCAGGCGCAGCAGCGGCTCGGTGTTGGAGGCCCGGACGTTGAACCACCAGTCCGTGGCCGTCACCGTCAGGCCGTCCAGCTCGTCGATGGTGATCCCGTCCTGAGCCCCGTACTTCGTCTTGATCGCCGCGAGGCGGGCCCTCTGGTCGTCCACCGTGGAGTTGATCTCCCCGGAAGCCGCATAGCGGTCGTACTGCGCCACGAGAGCCGACAGCGTGCCGTCCTGACCGCCCAGCGCCGCAAGGACGTGCAACGCGGCCAGCATGCCCGTGTCCGCGTTCCAGAAGTCACGGAAGTAGTAATGCGCCGAGTGCTCCCCGCCGAAGATCGCCCCCGTCTTGGCCATCTCCTCCTTGATGAAGGAGTGACCCACCCGCGTGCGCACCGGCGTGCCGCCGTTCTCCCGCACCACCTCGGGCACCGACCACGAAGTGATCAGGTTGTGGATGACCGTGCCCTTGCCGCCATTGCGCGCCAGCTCACGCGACGCCACCAGGGCGGTGATCGCCGACGGGGAGACCGGGTCGCCGTTCTGGTCGACGACGAAGCAGCGGTCCGCGTCCCCGTCGAAGGCGATGCCCAGGTCGGCACCCTCCTC
>NZ_BAAAUG010000287.1:0-3029 GCF_039533825.1 Streptomyces rectiviolaceus | reverse complement strand
GCAGCCGACGGTCTACCTGTTGTGGGCGTTCGGGGATGACGAGACCCGGCGGGTGATCGAGGCCGCGCACGAGCGGGCGATCGAGCGGGTGCTGGAGTGGATCGAGGACCAGGTGGAGGTGATCCGTTTCGGCAAGGACGGCATCTACCAAGTCCGGCCGCCTGGCGGGCTGGTCGCCGCCCGCTTCCGCCACTACGAGGCGCGCTCTGGTATGCCGCTGCTCCATGACCATCTGCTGCTGTCGGTGAAGGGGCAGCGCCTGGACGGGAAGTGGGGTTCGGTCCACTCAACGGTCATGTTCGAGAACACCGTCGCCTGCTCCGCTCTCTACAACGAGACCGTGATGATGGAGGTGTGCCAGGCACTGGGGCTGGCCTCCGAGCCGCGCACCGTCACCGCCGGACGTCGCCCGGTGATGGAGATCGCCGGGGTGCCGCACGAGCTGATCCGCTGGACCTCACGGCGCAGCGATCAGATAGCGGCCTGCCGGGCAGAGCTGGAGCACGAGTACGTCACCGCCGTCGATGACGACGGCAACTGGAAGTTCGCGCCCGAGGTCTCCGAGCGGGCCCGCGCCAAGCTGAACCAGATCGCGGCGAGGATGACCCGCCCGCCCAAGCAGCAGACCCGGCCGCTCGCGCAGCTGCGCGCGTGGTGGAAGACCAGCGCGATCCTCACCTCCGGCGTGAGCGTCGACGTCATCAACTCCCTCCTCGAGTACGCCCGCGCCGCGGCGGCCGCGATCCGGTCCCGGGTCGCCGCTGTGGTCGACGTCGCCCTGGCGGCCGTCGACGTCACCGCGATGGTGTTCGTGATGAACAAGGACGGCTTCTTCCACCGCCGGCACCTGCTCGCCGAAGCCCGCCGGCACCTCGCTCTGGTCCTGCGCGGCCGCCGCCGCGAACCGGGCCTGGACCAGGACATCGTGGAGGAAGCCATCGCCACGCACTGCCTGGACATCAGCGAGTCAACGACGCAGCGCGGCCACAGGCCGGCCTACCGCCTCTACACCGCCCGATGGTCACTGACCGACCCACCGTCCAACCGCCGCCCACCAGACGCTGCACCCGAGACCGAGGCCGGCCCCGGCGACCCGGACACGCCCCGCCTGCCCCTGGAGCCGGGGGAGTGGGACATCCCGCGCGTCCCGCTCCCATACGACCGCGCGGTCATCGCCTCCACCGTCCTCAGCACCCGGCTGCGCGCCGCACCGGCCGCGCCCTGTACGACGACGTCGTGGCGCACCAGCAGGCCGCGATGCCCGAGCAGCTCCGCATCCCGCTCCCCGACGCCGACTCCGAGCCCCCTTCGGCACGCGGCATGACGGCGCTGCGGGCCCTGCAGGAGTCCCGCACGGACGTGGACGCCCTGGACTTCACCGACGAGCAGCTGCGCCACGTGCAGGACGCCTACACGAAGGCCCGCGAGGGAGCACGCGCGAGGGCGAAGAAGTACGCCGACCCAGACGCCCCCGCATCGCACCCGGTCCGCGAGGACGATCAGCGGGCGCACCGCACCCAGCAGCCGGATCCGCACCGCAGGCCAGAAGCCGGCCGCTGAGCGCACCACGATGTTGCGCGCCCGATGCGGCCGGTGCCCACCGAGGATGTCGTGCACTTCCCACGCGAGTGCACGACACCGGACCGCAGTGCGCGAGATCGCAGGTGACGATGTCGCGCATCCCTCGGTGCACACTGGAGCGTTTCTCCTTGACCACGGCCGTGGTCAAGGAGAAACGCACCGCACCGTCCGCACTCGATGCGCGGCATCCGGTGCGGTCGGTGCGCACCGGTCCGCCCGGCGGTGCGCACCGGCCAGTGTTCCGGCGCGCACTCGGTGCACAGCCGGTGCGCACCGACCTCCTTCCGCGCACCTGGACGGCGAGAACGGCGGCACGGACACGGTGCCGGCGTTCACGCCCATCACGACAAGCTGCGCCAAGACCTCGTCGAGACGGAGTGCGGCCCTGACGGCCGCCGCCCGGACCAGCCGACGACCGTTGGCGGCCGGAACCCGCCCCGGCCCTGCTGCGCAAGCCGGCCGGGGGGAGAGGTGAAGGTGCGGCACGCGGACCGCCCCCCCACCGTGCGGAGCGAGGCTAGCCCCGGAACCGTCGAACAGCCACGATCGAGAGCCAGGCAACTGTCAATGCGGCTCCCTCAGCCATCCAGACCACTCCGACGCTGAACCCGGTAAGGGCGTTGACTGCGAAGCCGATACCGGCCAAAGCGAAGAGCACAGCGATAGCGATGACTCTCGCTTTGGTCGGGGTAGACATCAGAAGGCTTCCTTGAAGAACTCGTAGGACGCCCCTGCCGCGCCGAGAGCTATTCCGGCCTCAGCGACAGTGGGTATGCAGCCCACCACGGTCACGCATGCGGGGGCGGTAGTCACCGCGGCAGCCCCAGCGGCTACGGCGACCAGGCCCGACCCCACACCTTGCAGGAAGTTCCCGACGGAGAACAGACCGCTGGGGTCGATGCGGTTGGTGGGGTCGCCGGACGCGTAGAGGTAGGGGTTGGTCTCCAGGCCGGAGGGGTCGGGCTGAGTGAAGCGGCCGACGTTCGGGTCGTAGAAGCGGGCCTCGTTAGGCAGCCGCACCCGGCCTACGCTGAACTCATGCCGAAGGAATCTCGCGAGGCCAAGCGGGCACGGAAGGCGTCGGCCAAAGCAGCCGCGAGGGCCCGCGCTGCTCGCATCCAGGCCGGTGAAATCCCCGACTACCTGCAAGGGCCGCCCCAACACAAGCAGGTCCAGGCCCCGGCCGAGCAGCCCGCCAGGGCACTCGTTCCCCCGAGGAACACTCCACTTCAACCACGGGACCGGGAACAGTACGCGGACAACGCGCCACCGGTGTGGGTAAGGGGTGTATCCCGTGCCAAAGATGACTAGCGGCCCGGCTCGACCATGGCATCCGGGGATGACCACGGCCTCGAAAGAAGACATCCAGCACATGCGGCCGAAGCAACGGAACAAGTACCGCCGTCTCGGCTTCACATGGGCAGAGATCAAGAAGATCGATCGCGCAA
>NZ_BAAAUG010000286.1:0-632 GCF_039533825.1 Streptomyces rectiviolaceus | reverse complement strand
CCCGGCCTCGAACACCGCATCGGCGGGATCGAGAAGCAGGACGGCACGGGCAACATCTCCTACGACCCCGCCAACCACGACTTCATGGTCCGCACCCGCCAGGCCAAGATCGACGGCATCCAGGTCCCCGACCTGGAAGTCGACGACCCGGGCGGCCACGCCGATCTCCTGGTCCTGGGCTGGGGTTCGACGTATGGCCCCATCACCGCTGCGGTACGTCGCCTGCGCGCGGCCGGCGAGAGCGTCGCGCAGGCTCATCTGCGCCACCTCAACCCGTTCCCGCGCAACTTGGGCGAGGTGTTGCGTTCGTACGACCGTGTGGTGATCCCGGAGATGAACCTGGGTCAGTTGGCCCTGCTGATCCGCGCGAAGTACCTGGTCGATGCCCAGTCGCACACACAGGTCAACGGGATGCCGTTCAAGGCCGAGCAGCTCGCCACCGCCCTCAAGGAGGCCCTCCATGCCCACTGAGGCACTCACCCTCGTCCCCAAGAGTGGCGTCCCGCTCACCGCCAAGGACTTCAAGTCCGATCAGGAGGTGCGTTGGTGCCCGGGCTGCGGTGACTACGCGGTCCTGGCGGCCGTGCAGGGCTTCATGCCCGAGCTCGGCCTGGCCAAGGAGAACATCGTCT
>NZ_BAAAUG010000285.1:0-3661 GCF_039533825.1 Streptomyces rectiviolaceus | reverse complement strand
ACGGCCAGGTCCCCGGCAACGACCATTGGGACCCGGGGGCGATCGACACCAGCATCGTGCCGGGTAAGGCGTCCTCAAGTCCCAAGCCGCCCGCGCCTTCGAAGCCTGCCTACGAGCCGTTCCCCGGCTCCAACTTCTTCCACGGCGGCCGTCACAGCTCGATCATCACCGCGATGGGACGCCGCCTGGTCGCCGAGGGCTGCGGCAAGTACAGGAGCGGGCCCGGCCCGAACTGGACCAACACTGACCGAGCCTCCTACAAGGCCTGGCAACAGAAGCTCGGGTACACCGGCGCGGACGCCGACGGCTACCCCGGCAAGACCAGCTGGGAAAAGCTCCGCGTTCCCAACGTCTGACCACTCCTCACCCACCCCTCTTCTCCCTGGAGTATCGCGTGAAGACTTCCCTGATCTTTGGCCGTGAGCCCGCCGTGTGGGCGGGCCTTGTGGCCGTCGCCGTGCAGTTCGTGTCCGCGTTCGTCGTCGAAGTCAGCCAGAACACGCAGACCGGAGTGAACGTCGCCGCGGCTGCGCTGCTCGGCCTCCTCGTCGCGTGGAAGGTACGGGACGGTGTCGTCGCGGCGCTGACCGGTTTCGCGCAGGCGGCGCTCGCGCTCGGCATGAACCTCGGCCTGGACTGGTCCACAGCCAGGCAGGCCGCAGTCATGGCCGCCATCACTGTCGTCGCGCAGGCCTTCGTCCGCACCCAGGTCACCGCGCCCGTACCCGCCCCTCCCACCGGACCTACCAATGTCGTGCGGGCCTGACCTTCCTGACCTTTCCAGGAGCACGACATGGCCGATGAGCCGACCAACGGCGAGCTTTGGCGGCTCATCGAGACCATGCGCAGCGACTTCCGCGACGACATGGGGCAGCTACATGGACAGCTCGGCCGCCTGGTCTCCGCCGACGTGTACGCGGTGGAGAAGGCAGCCATGGCCAAAGACATTGCCGACATCGTGAAAGCAGTAGAGGCCATGCAGGCGCAGCGTACGGCGGATGTTGACCGGATCACGCAGACCCGGCGGTGGCTGTTGGCGTCGGTCATCGTGCCGATGCTCGGCCTGGTCTTGCCGGTGGTGCTGTTCATGGCGGGAGGCAAGGCGTGAGTACTCCTCCCGTGTCCCCGCCGGCCATGGAGCCGCCGAACCGGTCCGAGGTGCGCAAGAGGCGGCGGCGCGGCAACTATCTGGCGGTGATCGCCGCCGTGTTCGCTGCGGCGACGCTGGGTGCCGTGCTGACGGCGTTCCTGGTGATGTCCCGTGATCTGTCGCGGGCGAACGATGCGCGGGACAAACTTGCCGCGCAGGTGCAGTCGTTGGGCGGTACCCCGGTGGCTGGTCCGCCCGGTTCCCGTGGTGAGCCCGGCGAGAAGGTTGTCGGGAAGCGTGGTCCTAGCGGCTCGTCCGGTACCGACGGGGAAGACGGCAAGGACGCTCCCACCATCACTCCGAAGCCTGGTCCGACCGGTCCGGCTGGGGAGGCGGGCGCCGATTCGAATGTGCCGGGCGCTACCGGTCCGCCTGGTGTGGACGCGACGGGCGCTCCCGGCAAGGACGGCGCCAACGGTGCAGACGGGCAGAACGGCCAAGACGGGGCGAACGGCGCCGACGGGCAGGATGGGACGCCGCCCTCGGAGTGGACGTTCACCGACCAGGACGGCATCGAATACCGGTGCACCCGCGTCGACGACTTCGACCCCGACGATCCCCGCTACCGGTGCACCGCCACGAACCCGCCCCCGGCCAGTCCGGATCCGACGCCATCCCCCTCCCAGCAGGACGAGCCCTCCGGATCCTCCTCGGGGCAACTGCCGCTGGGGCTCCTCGAACGCCGCCGCAGCTAGGAGAAGCTGATGACGACCGTGCACGGCCAGGTTGTGGGAGCGAGCGATCGCACCGAGATGAAGGCGACGCTGGTCGATGTGACCGGTACACACGCCATCGGGTACGCGGCGGACGCCGAGCAGGAGCTCGTACTGGACGTGCGGATCACGGTCGGGCAGACCGGGACGTGGACGGTCGATCTGCTGCCCAACGCGGCCATCGACTCCCTGTCAGGGGACACCCTGTGGGCGATCCAGGAGGGCCGCCGCCGCGACGGCGCCCCGGTCCTGACGTACGTGCTGGTCCCGGCTACCGGCACACACTGGGTGGGGGAGCTGCGCGTCGACCTGTCCGATACGCAGACCGGGCTGGGCACCGTGGTCTTTGTGGCCGGCGGGGCCGGACCTGAGGGACCCACGGGAGCGCAAGGCCCTGAGGGCCCGGCAGGCCCAGCGGGGGAGACCGGTCCGGCTGGCCCCAAGGGCGACACCGGTGACGCGGGACCCGCCGGCGCTCAGGGCATCCCGGGTGCAGACGGCGCGGACGGAGCTCCCGGTGCGACAGGCGCCACCGGACCGCAAGGCGAGCCAGGCCCCGGCGGCCCCCAAGGACCCGAAGGACTCGCGGGCCCGGAAGGACCTGAGGGACCACAGCCTTCACTCGGCGCCGCAGGAGCTGGATCCGACATTGCGCTGCGCTCCACCGACCCGACCACCACCAACGCCCGCAACCCCACCGCGCACGCCGCCTCCCACGCTGCGGCCGGATCCGACCCGCTCACCCCCGCGGCGATCGGCGCCTATCCAGCCGAGTTCGGCAACAACCTGAACGGCTACGTCACCGACCTGCAGACCAGGGTCGGCGGCGAGTTCGGCCTCGAGAACCGCATGACCGCAGCCGAAGGCGACATCGACGGCGCCCTGCCGACCACGGGCGGCACCATCAGCGGCAACCTGGCCGTCACCGGCAGCGCGCTGGGCGAGGACACCCCGGCCGCCCACGGGATCGCCGCCTGGTGCTACGCCCCCGCGCTGGCGGTCAACTCCAGCACGCTGACCAACGGGACGCTCTACCTGGTCCGCATGAACATCGCCGCCGCTGTGAACGTTACGGAGCTCCACTGGTGGATCGGCAACCAGGGGTCATCGCCCGTCTCGGGGCAGAACCGGGTCGGCCTGTACGACTCGGCTGGCACGCTTCTCGCGTCGGCGAACGTGGATGCGGATATATCCACGCCGGGCCCGAAGTCCACCACCATCGCGGCTCAGGCGCTGACGGCGGGAGCGTTCTGCTGGGTCGGGCTGCTGTTCAACGCGTCGGTTCCGCCGACGCTTACCCGCGCTTCCGGCTGGACTGGTGTGGGCGCGGCCGCGAATCTGAATCTGCCTGCGGCTGCATACCAGTACGCGATCAACGGGACGGGGCGGACAGCGTTGCCATCTTCGATCACCCCGGGGTCGAACACGGCGCCGGACTTCGCCGGGCCGTGGGCGGCGGTGGGTGCGTGACCGAGATGTCTCCCTGTTGGAGTTGTGAGTGGGCAGGCTTTTGTCCTACTTTTTTGGAACCTAAATAAGACGATCTTGCTTCGCTGAAGCACTCCGTCTCTGGCTCAGCCCGGCACAGGATCGTTCCGTCTCGCTCTCGTATCCTGGTCCCCATGCCCTTCGACTTTCCCTCTGACCTCCTTGAGGCCTCTCTCGCCAGCAAAAAGCTAAGAGAGAAGCTGGACGCGCTGCCCGTGGACGAGCTGACCCTGGCGGACGGAACCCCGCTGGCCCGGGAGCGTGCGGCGAGTCTGGAGCGGCCGGTGAAGGCGTACACGGATCAGGAGCG
>NZ_BAAAUG010000284.1:0-3891 GCF_039533825.1 Streptomyces rectiviolaceus | reverse complement strand
CCGGACAGTGGGCCTCCTTCACCCAGGTCGCCAAGGACCGCAAGGTCTCCCTGATCCAAGGGCTTGCCCAATCGGTGACGCTGTGGCTGGACACCAACCCGCCACCCACTGTCCCGCGCCGTAAGCACCCCAAGCGCCGCATTGTCTGCAACCAGAAGGGCGGCGTCGGCAAGACCGCCGTGACCTCAGGTCTCGGTGCGGCACTGGCCGAAGACCCGGAATCCCTTCACCCCGTACGGATCTCACGCCACCTGGCCGACCAGATCGCCGCACAAGAAGCTGCAGCACTCGATGAAGAGGCCACGCCGAGCCCAGCGAAGTCGCCGCTCAAAATCGAGGAGTTGCCCGGCCTGGGGCGCCGTATCCTCATGGTCGATTTCGACCCGCAGCGCCACCTGACCAAGCAGCTCGGGCAGGAAGACATTCCGATGAGCCCGGACTCCGACAGCCTCAGCAAGCACATGTCCGGCGAGGCCAAGGGCAATATTCGCGACCTGGTCGTCACCATCAACGACGACCGCTACGGCAACCGCCTGGATCTGCTGCCCGGCTGCAAGGATGCCTTCCTCCTGGACGTCGCCCTGTCCAAGGTGCGCTTCCGCGAGGCAGCCCTCGAGCGAGCTCTGGCACCCCTCGAGGCCGAATACGACGAAATCATCGTCGACTGCCCACCCAGCCTCGGCCTGAGCATGGACGCCGCGATCTTCTACGGCCGGCGGCGCGACGAGGAAGACACCGGCGTCTCGGGGCCGCTGATCATCGTGCAGGCCGAGGACAGCAGCGCCGACGCCTATGACCTCCTCATCGAGCAGATCGAGGACCTCCGCGAAGACATGGGAATCGAACTCGACTACCTGGGCATCGTCGTCAACCTCTACGACCCCCGCCGCGGATTCATCGCCACGTCCTCGCTGGACGCCTGGATCGCCATAAAGGACCCGCGCGTCGTCGCCGTCATCGGCGACCTCGGAGACCAGCGCAAGGCAGTGCGCGTCAAACAGCCGTTGCTGACGTTCTCGCCCCGCGGCGAGCAGGCCATCACCATGCGCGCACTGGCAAGGGAGCTTTCATGAGCCGCGTCGCCGACCAACTGGGAACCGGTGCGTCGTTCGGCAGGACCCGCAGCCAAGTCAGCGCCCGCCGGGCGGCTGTCGCCGCGGCTACCGGTGGCGTGCCCACCGAGGGAGTGCCCGACCCGACCTCCCTGCCTGTGGACCTCATCAGCCCCAACCCCGACAACCCGCGCACCACCTTCGGGGACCTGACGGACCTGGGCAACAGCCTGAAGGACCACGGCCAGAAGCAAGCCGTCACGGTCATGAACCGTGACGCCTACGTCACCGCGAATCCGGCGCGCGAGAGCGAACTCGAAGACGGCACCACCCACGTGGTCGTCGACGGCAGCAGCCGCCTGTGGGCCGCCCGCGAATTCGGCGTGGCCGAGTTGAAGGTGATGGTCGACGACTCCCAAGGCAGCACGGAAGAAGAGCTCCTCGAATCAGCCCTGGTCGCCAACGTCCACCGCCAGGACCTGGAGCCGATGGACGAAGCGCGAGCGCTGCAACGGCTATTGGCCATCCACCAAACCCAGACCAAGCTCGCCAAGCGACTTCACAAGTCACAAGGTTGGGTCTCCCAACGTCTGGCCCTGCTGGGCCTGACCCCCGAGCTGCAGCAAAGCCTCGAAGAGGGCACCGAGAGCGTCGACCTGCTGCGGGCTGTGGGCAACAAGCCCGCCGAACAGCAGCAGAAGGCGCTGGATGAACTCAAGGAGAAGAAGGCCGGCGAGGAGGGCATGCGTCGGCGCCAACGCAGCATGCCCCGCGCCACCCCTGAGTCTCGTTACGGCGTAATGGACGACACCGAGCGGGACGAGCCTGAAGCTGGGGCCACCGGATCCCGCGCCCCGCAGCCAGGTGTACCGCTCCAAGGTGAGGCCGCTACACCACAGGCCCGCAGGGCCGCGGCAGCTGAGACAGATGAATCGGCAGACCAGACGCGACGGCGTGAACCGCTGCCGGAACTGGTGGGAATCACGTCCATGCCTTTCGGCCGGCCCGAAGCGGTGCTCCGAATCCTCGAAGAGCACATGCCTGCCGAAAAGCTGGCGCAATTGATCAAGCTGCTCAACAACCGAACCTGATACACGGTTGGCCCCGCACCCCAGCCCGGCGGGGGAGTGGGGCCAGCTGCTCTTCGCCTCGGCCTCGCCACCGCCGGCGTCCGTCTCGCTTGACCTCTTGCGCGTCAGCCCGGCAGCCAGTGCAGCTCGTGCGCCAGGGTTTTGGCGACGGCACGGATGCGGCGGTGTAGCGGCGACTGCTCGTGTGGGAGGACCAGGTGGATCGTCAGGCTGGGCGCGCCTCGCAGCGGTCGCCAGGTGAGACCGGCTGGTTGTGCCGTGGCCGCGGCTTCTCCGGCCGGGGCGAGGGTGACCCCGTCGCGCAGGTCGCGCTGAGACATGTCGAAGGAGACTGCAGGCGTGTGGAATCGGGGGTGTGGTCGGGTGTCTCGGAACAGTGCGGACAGCTGATCGTGGATCACGGGGTTGGCCGCACGGTCCGGGAGTCGCAGCGGATACGCGGCCGCGTCGGCGATCTCGATCTCCGGGTGTTCGGCCAGCGGATGGTGCTGCGCCAGCTGGACCCCGATGCGCGCACGCCGCAGCAGGAACCGGCGCACGCCACGGCCCGGCTGTTCACCGCGGGTGATCCCGGCATCGATGCGGCCGTCGGCGACCGCGGGGGAGATCTCCGGTGTCGCCATCGGGACCGCGCCGACCTCGAGTCCGCTGTTGCCGCGAATCAGCCTGTCCACCAGGGCCGGTGCCGTCTCGGCCCCGGCGCTGAGGCTGTACCCGATGCGCAGCGTGCCCAGTTCACCGGCCGCCGCGCTCCGGGCGGTGTCCCATGCCCGGTCCAGCGCCGCCAGCGCGGGCGGCGCGGACTCCACCAAAGCCGCACCGGCAGTGGTCAATACGACGCTACGCGTGTTGCGGACCAGCAGGGCCGTACCGAGTTCCGCCTCCAATCGGCGCATCCGCGCGCTGAGTGCGGGCTGTGCGATACCGATCAGTGCGGCCGCGCGGGTGAAGTTCAACTCCTGCGCCAGCACCAGGAAGTACCGCAGGCTCACCGTATCCGGCGCCACGTGGCCTCCCTGCCGATTGATAACGATCCGTTCTGAGGCTATCCCGTACCGGTCTTTCCCCCGACCGCACATCAAGCCCTAGCCTGCGCATATGGCGATTCAACTGACCGCAGTACCCGTCGCCGGGATCGATCGATCTGAATGTCAATTCGAAGTCGGACGTGTCCGGCCCAACACAGGAGGTTTCCATGGCTAAGGGCTACTGGGTCAGTGTCTACCCCGCCATTTCCGACCCTGAGAGGCTGACCGCCTACGACAAGCTGGCCGGTCCGGCTGTCCAGGCTGGGGGCGGGCGCACCCTGTCCCGGATCCCGTCCCGTGGCGGTCGAGTCGTCGCCCACGAGGCCGGAATCACGCAACGCGTCGTTCTGATCGAGTTCGACAGCTTTGAACAGGCCGTCGCGGCATACGAGAGCGAGGCATACCAGAAGGCGCTGGTGGCCCTCCCCGACGGCGTCGAGCGCGACTTCCGCATCATCGAAGGCATCGACTGACCGGCGGGCCCAGCCATCGATGAGCATCCGTAAGCCGACCGCCTAGCCACACCACAGGCACCACCCTCTCCGGAGAGATCCCGCACAACTTGTCAGCCCACAGCGAGAAGGCTGAGTTCGGGCCGCTGTCGGGAGGGTCTCCCGCATGGCGGCCGGTCAGCTGCTTCGGCGCGCCCGGCCACCGCCTTGTGGCCGGGTGTGCATGTTGCGTCAGTGTGGTGCGTGGCGCGGTGATGGCGTGGACCAG
>NZ_BAAAUG010000283.1:0-575 GCF_039533825.1 Streptomyces rectiviolaceus | reverse complement strand
CCACTCTCTGATTCCTTCTTTTCGGGACGGACGGTTTCGGCTTTGTTGGTCGATGCCACTCTTCCAACAAGGGAAACATTACCGAATTAAGGGCCCGAAATCAAAGATCGGAAGCGTTAAAAGGGCAGGTCAGAAGCCTTTTTTATTTTCTTTTTCCGGGGTGAAATGCAACGCTCTAAAGCCCTTTTCGGGGTAGACGGGGCGGGGCGGGGCGTCGGTCGCCGCCCCGATGGAGCGCAGCGAATCGGTCCGGTACCGCGCAGCGGAACCGGTGGAGCCCGGTGCTGCGCAGCGGCCCGGCAAGGGAGGCGTGCCTCCCGCAGCACGCGCAAGGCGCGCAGCGCCCGCAGGGGCCGCGCAGCGAGGGTGGGAGCGCAGCGAACGCCCGGTGCCCCTGCCGCGTGGCAGGCGGCGGCCGACGCCCCGCCCCGCCCCGCCCACCCCGAAAAGGGCTTTGCTGCGCCCTGTGGCGCTCGCTGCGCCTTACCGGTCCCGTCGGGAGCCTCGCGGCTGTGGGCCGCGCAGCGAGGCGCTCAGGGCTCTTCCGCGGCGCTATGCTGGCCGCGATTCCTTCC
>NZ_BAAAUG010000282.1:0-5430 GCF_039533825.1 Streptomyces rectiviolaceus | reverse complement strand
GAGCATGTCGCCAAGGTATGCGCCGACATCGGGCAACGGCAGCAGATCGGCCATCAGGGCGCGCAGGGAATCGAGCTGCGGGTCCGGGCGCATGAGAGCCAGCTGGGCTCGTGTGTTGTCGACAACGCGCTGTCCGGGCGGCCTGCGCTCCTGGTCGTAGGTGTCGAGCAGGTCCTTGCCTGCCGTGCCGCGCAGCGTGTGAGCGAGTTTCCACCCCAGGTTCAGGGCGTCGAGCAGACCGGTGTTGAGTCCCTGGCCCCCGACGGGGAAGTGCACGTGCGCGCTGTCGCCGGCGAGGAAGACCCTGCCCTGGCGGTAGTTGGCGACCAGCCGGGAGAAGTCGTTGAACCGGGACAGGTGCGTCGGCTCGGTCAGCGGGACGGCGTGGCCGACGATCCGCTCGGCCTCCCGGCTCAACTCCTCGACGGTGAGCGGGCTGCCGCGGTCGGGGTGCGGGCCCCGGCAGTCCAACGTCATCAATCTGCCGTACCCGTGCGCGTCGAACTTGGCGGCGGTCCAGCCGCGTTCGGTGCGCTGCCAGCCCGGCGGCAGCGCCGCCGGGTCCACGAGACGCACCTGCCCCATCAGGGCGGAGACGGTCGCGGGATGGGTGTCTGCGACGAATCCGCAGAGGTCGCGCACCGTGCTGCGGGCGCCGTCCGCCCCGATGAGGTACTCGGCGCGCACCTGCTCAGGACCTTGCGGACGCTTCGCCGTCACCTCTACGCCGTCCGGGTCCTGGACGATCCGTACGGCCTGGCTGTCGCGCAGGACCGTGGCACCGCGGCGTTGTGCGACAGCCTCGAACTGCCTTTCCAGATCAGCCTGTGGGCACTTGACCAGGATGGGAGGTTCGGTGGCCGGGGCGGTGATGCTCAGGCCCGGCAGACCGGCGAAGTGAAACGGTTCGCGATGGTGGCCCGCACGTTCTGCGCGACCCGCTTCGACCTCCATGAGGCCTCGGCGGGCCAGACTCTGCACAGTTCGAGCGTGCAGGGTTCCTGCCCTGGGCTCGTCGGTCGTCCGCGGCTTCGACTCGACGACGCAGACGTCGACGCCGTACGCCGCCAGTTCGGCGGCGAGCAGCATGCCGACCGGGCCCCCTCCGACGATCACCACTTGGGCGTGCCGTCGCAGCACGTCCGCCCCCCTTTCGATGTGCTCGGGCGATGGCCCGGGCAGTTCAGCTGAAGCGATGCGCGTGATCTGTGGCCCAGGCCCGGTACGTGGTGGCCGGGCGCCCCAGAAGCTTGTCGATGGTGAAGTCCACGCCCTGCTTGGCTCCAGCGCCCTGGCGGCGGGCGCTTTCCAGCAGGGCCTGCGCGATGGGTTCGGGATAGTGCTGCGCCCACGTGGCGTAGGCACGCTCGAGGGGGATCTCGTCACAGCGCAGGGGACGTGCCAGGACCTGGGAAAGGTGCTCGCACTGTTCGGCGGGCGAAATCGCTTCCGGGCCGGTGAGGGCGTATTCCTGCTGCTCATGACCGGGACCGGTGAGGGAGAGTACGGCGACTTCGGCGATGTCGCGGGGATCGATCGATGCGTTTCTGGACTGCGGCTGTGGCGTCACGACGGTGTTGTGGGCGCGGATCGAGCCCGCCCAGGAGAGCGTGTTCGACATGAATGAGCGAGGACGGAGCATCGTCCAGGCCAGGCCGCTGGCACGGATCCGGTCCTCGTTCTCGCGCTGCCAGTTGGTGATCAGATCGTCGGCCCGGTCGTCGGTGACCGCGAGCGCGGAGAGTTTCACCACGTGCTCCACGCCTGCCGTGCGGGCCGCGGCGAGCAGATTCGCGTCGTGGGCGGGCTCCAGCGGATTCGCGGTGACCGCGAACAGGGCCCGGGCACCGTCCAGGGCGCGCTCCAGCGAGCGTCGATCGGCGAAGTCGGCGCTCACGACGTCGGCGCCGGGTACCAGGGCACGCAGCCGGGAGAGGGAGCGGCCCAGCAGCCTCGTGGGGTGATCGGTGGAGAGGAGGCGGGCCACATGGCCCCCTACGGTGCCCGTGGCACCCGTCACGGCAATCACGCGGCGCTCTCCGGGTCCAGCAATATGGGGATCTCCCGGAAACCATTGGTGATGAAGGACGGAGTCGGTTCAAGATCTTGAACCGCTCGCGCCAGACGCATCCGGGGAAAGCGGGCGAACAGCGCCGGCAGGGCCACCGCGGCCTCCAGCCTCGCGAGCGAGGCTCCGGGGCAGTAGTGGACACCGTGCCCGAACGCCAGATGGTCGTGCCGGTTCGGGCGGGCGACCTGGAACTCGTGTGCGTCCGGGCCGTGCTGCTCCGGGTCGAGGCCTGCCGCGGCGAAGGAGATGAGCACCGGATCGCCCTGGCGGATGACGACGTGCTCCCCGAGATCGATGTCCTGCACGGCGAACCTCAGCGGCACGTAGGCCGCGGGGCCGCGTGCCCGGAGCGTCTCCTCAATAACGGCGTCCCACCCGGTGGCGCCGTGGACGACCTGCTCCAACTGGTCGGGGTGGGACAGGAGTTCCACGATGGCGTTGCCGAGCAGGTTCACGGTCGTTTCGTGTCCCGCGCCGATCATCAGCAGCAGGGTGTCGACCAGCTCCTGCTCGGTCAGCCGTGCGCCGTCGGTTTCGCGGGTCCAGACGAGCGCGGAGGCAAGGTCGTCGGCCGGCGCCAGGCGTTTGGCCGCGACCAGTTCGGCAAGCACCTGGTGCAGGCTCTCCTGGGCCGCGCGGACCTCCTCGGCTGTGGCGGAGGTGCGAAACGACTCGCTGAGCCCGTGCCTGAGCTGGGGGCGTTCGGCCTCTGAGACACCGAACAGTTCGCAGATCACCTGGATCGGCAGCTCGAGTGCGAAGTCCGCGATGAGGTCCACGGGCTCGTCACCGGGGCGCTGCGCAAGCGACTCCAGGAGCGCGGCGGTGTGCTGCACCACCTGCGGGCGCAGGGCTTCGCTGCGCCGGTGGGTGAAGGCGCCCGCGATGAGCCGGCGCAGCCGTGTGTGTTCCGCGCCGTAGGCCGAGAGCATGTTCTTGGCTGTGACCCAGTGGTGGAGCGGCCAGTCGTCGTCGATGCGGCCGTCTTTCAGCGATGGCCAGTGCAGGGAGGCGTCCTTGGATATCGCCGGGTCGCTCAGCAGGCGCTTGGCGGTGTCGTGCCGCGTGACGGCCCAGGCCGTGACCCCGCCGGGAAGCAGCACGCGGGAGGCGGGCCCGTCCCGTCGCAGCAGGGCCGCCTCTCCAGCGAGGTCGCTGCCCGTCAGGTCCATCGCGTATGGGCATACAGAAGTAGCCATGTGGTGCACTCCGTCCTGTGGGATGACGTGCTGCTGTGTGCGTGGCCGAACGTTCCGACGTGCGGTGGCGCTTCACATACTCGTGGGCCGCACCGTCCGGTGCGGCCCACGTTCAGCCTTGGCCTACGAGAGAGGGTCGGTCGCCCTGTGGGTCTGGCTCCTCGCGCAGGAGCTGGTCGACCATGGCCTGGACCTTGGCGCCGCGGTCGGCGGTGACGTCCAGCTGGACCAGTGCACTGGGCACGGCGGCACCTGCCATCAGGACGCGGTAGAGCACAGCGATGCGGTCGCACAGGTCCTGACGGTCGGTCATGGCCTGAGACATCAGCTGAACACCGGCGAACGCCCCGACGAACACTCCGGCCAGTTCTTTGGTGTCCACGTGCGGCTGCAACTCACCTGCCAGCCTGGCTTGTTCGAGCAGCGTTTCGCTCTCGCGCGTCCACGCCTCGAAGGGGATCTTGCGGTCCAGGCTGTCGTTGCCCGACCTCTCGAGTGCCAGACGCACGCTGCCTCTCAGCAGTGGGTCGACACCCATCTGATAGGCGAGCAGCATGCCGCGGTCGACGGCCTCCTGAAGCTTCAGGCGCTGGGACGGGACCGGGGGTACGACCTGGGCATTCTCCTGGAGAACGCCTTGCGCGAGCTGTTCCTTGGACGCGAAGTGGAAGTAGAGGGCTCCTTTGGTCACCCCCGACCGTGTCAGGATCTCGGACACGGTGGCCGCTTCATAGCCGACCTCGTCGAAGACCTGGGCGGCAGCCGCGAGAATTGCCTGTCGCGTTCGGACCGCACGCTCCTGCTGCGCCACGCGTCTCACCTCCAGGAACTGGCTGGGCAGAGCCGCTTGCTCCATCCCAAAAAAACCGGCAAGTCCGTATGATATCACTCGCCCTCGGCAAGCCCCAGATGGTTTTCTGGGCTCCTCCGGCCGGGAATGTGCCCCAGTTGACCTGGAACGGGCCCTGAGCCCCAGTTTCTCGCGGTTTATTCGAACGCACAGTTGCCGAGAACCGCTTGAACAAAACCGGTGGGTACGTATCTTAGTGGTTCTAGCGCAATCTGCCCTGCCGCCCCACCCTTCGAACAGCCGCCATGGAGACACCATGACTGTGCTCGCCCACCAGACAGAGGCAGCGGTGCGGGTCCCCCGGGCCACTGCCGAGGTTCTTCCCCCCCAACTCACCACCACAGTGCCGCGCGAGTACGTACACCGCGCTTCCCTGGCCGAGGTGTTCCTCACCGGATGCCGCCAGGTGGACGGCACGCGGTTCGCTCTCACCGGCCAATGGCCACGGGCCCACACCTTCTTCACCAGCAGGGACGGGCTCAGCCACGACCCCCTGCAGGCGGCCGAAACGATCCGCCAGGTCGGGCTGTTCCTGGCGCACTCGGAGTTTGGCGTTCCGCTGAACTATCAGTTCCTGCTCCACGACATGGAGTACTCGACGCATCCCGACCACCTCCTGATCAAGAACCAGCCGAGCCACCTCGACCTGGAGGCCGACTGCACGGACCTGGTGTGGAAGGGCGAGTACCTCGCGCACTTCGCCATGCATGTCGCGATCAGGCGAGGAGGTGAGCTCGCAGCGGAAGGCAGCGGGCACTTCACCTGCGTCGCGCCGGCCACCTACCGCCGGCTGCGCGGTGAACAGCGCACGGCGGCGACGCCGTCCCCCGTCCGGCCCACCCCCCTCGCACCCCATCTCGTGGACCGGATGCTGTCCCGCGATGTGGTCCTCGCCGAGGCCGACAGCCCAGGGCGCTGGCTGCTGAGCACCGATGCCCGCCATCCGGTCCTGTTCGATCACGTCGGCGACCACGTCCCCGGCATGGTCCTCATCGAAGCTGCACGGCAGGCTGCGTTCGCCCTGCTGGCTCCCCGGGCCTTCGCCCCTGCTGGAGCAACTACCGTCTTCCGCCAGTACGTCGAGTACGACACCTCCTGCTGGATCGATGCTGAGCAGCTGCCCTGTGCCGACGAGGGAACGGCCCGCGTCGCCGTCACCGGATGGCAGGGCGAGAAGCAAGCCTTCAGCACAGAACTTTTCGGCCAGCTTGCCAAGGCCTGACGAGCTGGGGCCCCGAGGCCGGACCGGCGCCTTGACGCCTGATGTCGGCCCGGTGGCGAAGCGACCCAAGCTACCGAGCACTGGGCAC
>NZ_BAAAUG010000281.1:0-2269 GCF_039533825.1 Streptomyces rectiviolaceus | reverse complement strand
AGGATCTACAGGGGGGCGCCTAGACATGGCGGGGCGTAGCTTCGGCCAGGGAGGCTTGGCGGATGGCGTGCACACACAGGCGCGTGCCATAGAGGTCAAGCGCGTCGTCGGGGTCCTCGGCATAGTGGTCGGCGACCTCGGACCATTGATCCCAGCTGTACAAGCGGGCCAGGCGACGATCCGTATCTGTGCGGGTCGGCGTCTCCAGGCGTGTTTGTTCCAGCCATTCTTGCCAGGCAATGTTCGATTGCGGATCGCTGGCCGCAGCGTGCGCGCTGTCGCGGGCAGTGGCGTCGTCGGCTTCGCGTCGGAGGTGGGCCTGGATGTAGGCAGCCGGGCGGGCGGGACGCCAGGTGAGGCACAGCCCGATGAGTTCAGCGGCGATCTCGTGGGCGTTCAGTCCGCGGTCGAAGTAGGCCCGCAGTGAGAACGCCAGCCTGCGAAGGGGCTCGCTCTGAGTCCAGTTCACCAAGGCGCGGATCGTGCGGGTCTCCAGGATCTCCCGGGCTGCCTGGGCCGGTGAGCGCGGAGCAGGCTTTGTGCGGCTGGCTGGAGCAGAGGAATGGGACGGGTGGTGCTTGGTGCGACTCGCGCATCGGCGCGAGGTGTAGTTGAAACCACCCGTCATCTGCACCTTTCTCTCTTCCTTGACCAGAGTCAGGGAAGGGGGCGCACCAATCCGAGAACAGGAGTCATCCACAAGGGAGTTGTCCACAGGCCGGGCCGGGCTCTGCTGGTGGATCACGATCCGAGCGTCGTATCCGGTGCCGACGATCTGGTGGCCCATCGCATGGTCGTAGACGGGTGGGATCACGGCCGCGTACACGGTCGCGGTGCCTGCGTATCCGCTGAGCCCCCGCTTGCGGCGGATGTTCGCTTTGGTGCCGTGCATGACCCAGACGAGGGAGCCGAGTTCGCGCAGGACGGCGACGTGGCGCTTGACGGTGGCCCGGGAGAGCGCGAGGCGAGTCGAGATGCCGTCCAGGCAGTACAGGACGTGGCCGGTGCTGTAGTCCATGCGCGTGGCGAGGTCTTCGGCGATGCGCAGCGTGGTGGCGTTGCCGCGGGGGTGGATGCCCGCTGAGAGCAGCCATCGGGTGGCTTTCAGCCACCGGCGAGGGCCGCTGTGCCGGGAGGCGGTGTGGGTGAGTTCCTGGGCCGTCGCGTGGGTGATCGGGGCAGCGTTACCCAGCCGATGTGGTCGGGTTTGCGTTGGTTGATGGTTGTTGTGGGGGGCTGTTTTGGGCAACACCAAACCAGCCCTCGTCGCGGTAGCGATGGTCGGCTCCTGGACGAGGAGGGGATGAGGCAAGACAGAACCGCAACTCGGCGGTGTGCAGGGCTGCTTGCCGAGCCGGGTGTGGATGTTCAGTTGGGGAGGTGGGCTGGTACAGGTCCTTTCGTTGGGGGCGGATGCGTGTGGCGTGAGCGAGAGGTGGCTAAGGAGGGCCGCCCCCCGGCGTTGCGGGTGAGTGCGTTGGGCGGTCAGTTGGCTTGGGCCACTCCCCCGGCAGGTGGTGCTGGTGAGGGAGCGGCGTGTCTGTGCGGGTCTCCAGCGCCGCCGTTTATGCGGCGGGCGGGGAGGGCTGGCGGCGTCGCCGTGCCTTGAGTTGCGCTATGGCGTCGGGGAGTTCGGTGACCCATTGCCCGATGGGCACGCGGATGGCGACGCGTCCGCCGAGGTGTTTGAGGTCGAAGGCCGCGCGTTCGGCGGGTGTGGTGACCAGGTGTACGGAGTCTTCGAGAACCCACAGTGCGGTCTCGGGGGTGGTGTCGGTGTCAGACACTGCCTGGCGGGCTGCTTCGACTGCCATGGACTGCCAGAGCTCGAGGTCTTGGCGGGCGCTGCGGGGGCGGCGTGTGCCGGGCCAGACGATCTGGGAGACGAAGGCGTATACGCGTAGGGCCACGACCGCGTCTTCGAAGTGCGGTTCGGTGAGGACGCCTTGATCGCGGGCTTTCCAGGCCCATGATTCGCTCAGGCCGGCGGCCGTGGCGACCGCACTGGTGCTCAGTTGTTCGCTGGTCAGCGACATTGCTCTGACTCTTCCGCTAAGTGTGCTGATCGTTCTCACACCTTAGCGCAGGAAGCCCGCAATTTTCTTCCGTCACTAGAGAGGCGGCGCGTCTTTGAAATGGACATTCCCGTACGGGGGGCCGTATTTGACCGGCCGTCAGTGAGCTGGGGTCCTCTTCTTGCGTGGATTGGCTCTAGTGTCACATGGTTGGTGAGATGGTGTGAGGGGTTGTCAGTTGGATCGATTGCTTG
>NZ_BAAAUG010000280.1:0-8355 GCF_039533825.1 Streptomyces rectiviolaceus | reverse complement strand
GAGCACCGCGAGCAGTCCCGACCCGGCCGCCGCGCGGCGGCCGAGGCCGTGCGCGATGTGGGTGTAGAAACCGCCCATGTGGCTGATCCGCCGTGTGATGGCGGCATAGCCGGCGGAGAAGCACAGCAGGGTCAGGCCCGCGAAGAGGAACATGGCCGGCACGCCGGGGCCGGTGCCGATGGCGAAGGCGAGCGGGACGGTGAACACCATCGCGGCCAGGGGGGCGGCCGCGGCGATGATGATGAACACGATCTTCGGGGTGGTCAGCGTGCGCTGGAAGCGTGCGCTTGCCTCGGGCGGGGGTGTGCCGGTCATGAAGGTCTCCAGATGAGGACAACGGCCCGGAACCGAGCGGGAGATCACGCTCGTGCGAGGGCGAGTGGGCAGAAGAATCGAGGCCATGAACTTCAACGCCGTATCGCCACGGCGAACGAAAGATCCGCCTCCGAGCGAATCCACAGAGGCACCGATTCGCCGCGGTACGTTGCGATCAACGCGCCGTCGGACTGGCCGAGGTCGATCTGCCAGAACAGGAACTCCCCCAAGGTGCGGATGCAGTTCATCGCCTTGAACGCGGCTTCCTTGGCGGCGAACAGGTCGCGTGCGGTGTAGGACCCGATCGGGGCGAGCAGCAGGCGCCGCTCCTGTTCCCGCAGGAGGAACGCGGCCATACGAGGGGTGATGGGCGTGGGCTCGATGTCGACGCCGACCGCCTCGGCACCGGGGACCACCGCGGCGACCGCGAGCCGGCCGGTGTGGGAGATCGAACCGGCGAAGCCCTGGGGGAAGAGCGGCCTGCCGTCCCGGGCCCGTGGCACCGTTCGCTCGGTCGACCCGGCCGCGGCCAGTGCCGCGGCGGCCGCACGACGACCGGCTGCGAACTGCTCGGCCGGTCCGTGGGGCGCCAGCACCGGAGACATCTCCATTGACATCTCCGGTGCCGGGCCCCAGGGCGCGGCCGGCTCAACGGTCACCGTGCGGCCCTCAGTTGCGCAGCGCCACGACGTGGCCTGCCAGCGAATCGATCGAGCGCAACACCTCGGGCCGGACGTCGTCGTCCCACTCGAAACCGAACGCGTCCTCCATCGCGACCAGCAGAGCGACCAGTGCGGTGGAAGGCACCCCGGCCTCGCGGAGCGACACGCCGTCGTGCACTCCGCTGACGAAGGAGGGGCCGCCGAACACGTCGACCAGCAGCTCGCGAATCTGCTGCCGTACCTCCACCGCCGTATCAGACATGCTCTTCCGCTTCGTCGATGAACTTCCGTACGAGCTCCTGGAAGCCCACGGGGTCGTCGAGGAAAGGCACGTGGCCGGCCTTCGGCATGATCGCGCAGCGGCCGTTCGGGAACAGCGCGGCCAGCTCGTGGCCCGCCGTCGGGCCGAGCAGAATGTCGTCGTCACCAAGGGCGATCAGCGTCGGCGCCTGGATGCGGGTCAGCAGATCGGTGCTTGAGTCGCCCTTCTGAGCCAGCGTCAGACCGTTGTTGAGTTCCTCGGGCGTCGACATGGCCAGGAAGCTCTCCCGAAGGCCGAGGAAGCCCGGCGTGCCGTACTCCTCGATCATCTGCGTGCTGACGAACTCGGGGTACATGTGGCTGAACAGCACGGGGATGTCGTGGCTGTTCAACGTCCGCAGCCAGGCCCGCTGGAGCATCCGGTGGCGCCGCATCTGCGGGCCGACGACCGGTCCGGCCAGCACGAGGCCCCGGACCCGGTCCGGGTAGGCGAGGGCCACGTCACGGGCGAGCTGGGTGGAGGCCGACGAGGCGAGCAGGTACGTCGAGTCGATCTCCAGCGCGTCGAGCAGGGCGTTCAGGTCGGCCGCGTGTTCCTCCCAGGTCGGCTCCTGCTCCAGACGCGTGGAGTGGCCGTGATTGCAGAGGTCGTAGCTCACCACGCGGTAGTGCTTGGCGAGTTCGTCGGTGTAGTCCCGCCAGAACGGAGCGGTGAAGAAGAAGTTGTTGAGCGTCGTGATGGCAATGCCCTCACCGGTGGACTCGCAGTAGAGCTCGACGCCCTCCCTGGTGCGTACGGGCGCTGTGCCCTCGCGATAACTCAGGTCGTGGTAGTAGTCATCCTGCACTGCATCAGCCGACATAACTGTCCGCCCTCTCTCTGGTCTTGACGACTTCGGCCCCCGGGAGGACCCGTGCGAACGCGGCGACGACATCGGCCGCCGAGACTTCGTCGGAGATCGCGCCGCAGGACCGGCCGCAGTACAGCGCCATCTCTTCGATGCGGCCGCTGGTCGCCTCGGTGGGCACCGCCGCGCTGAAGCGCGGCACCAGGTACGGCTTGCCCTCGACCACCGTCTTGCCGATGAACTTCGTGGGCTGCTGTGGGTCGGCGGTGACGGTCGTGGCGAGCACGCGATGCCGTCGGCCCGGCCACCCGATCTCGTACACATCGGTGATCACGGTGTCGGTCTCGTCGGCGCCGGTCACCGCCGACTTGAAACGGGCGTGGGCCCGCGATTCGTGGGCGACGACGAAGGCGGTGCCCAGCAGCACGCCGTCGGCACCTGCGTCCAGTGCCCGTTCGGCCTCCTCGGGCGATCCGATTCCGCCCGAGGCGACCAGACAGGCGTCGGGCAGCCGGTCCCGCAGCGCGGCCACCAGCGCGTCACGCCGCGACGTCCCGAGCAGGTGTCCGCCCGCCTCGGTGCCCTGTGCCACCACGACCGCGCCCCGCGCTGCCGCGTGCACACCGTCCTCTACGGTCCCGATCTGGACGACGAGTCGGCGTTCCGCGGCGGCGACGCGCTCGAGGACCGCGTCGTCCGGCATTCCGAAGAAGGACAGGTGCACGCGCTCCGGTGTCTCGTCGAGCACCTGCGCCACCTGCCGGTCGAGCTCGACCGGCCCGACCACCTCCGGGATCAGGTTCACGCCGACCGGCCGATCGGTACCCGCGGTCAACCGGTCCAGCATGGCCGACAGCGCACCGCCGGCCAGTTTGTAGCCGCCCGCGCAGCCGGCCGCCCCGGCGTTGGACACCGCGCAGGCCAACTCCGTGCCCGCCACACCGCCCATGCCCGACTGCAGCAGACTCGCCTCCAGGCCGAGCACCCCGGCCGCGGTGGCACGCATCAATTCAGGCTCTCGATCGCGGCCGCCGCGGCGTCCGCGCCGCCGAACCGGTCCGTCAGGGTGTGCACCCAGCGCTCCAGACCGAAGGCCAGGCAGCTCGTGTGCGCGGTGTCGTCGCCCGCCCTGATGCCGCACCGGTCGCCGAAGAAGTTCCGGTGGTAGTTGACCGAGCCGATGGCCAGGCCGCCCACGACGAACTCCTCCTTCACCGGGAAGAGCCGCTGCATCTTGGCCTTGCCGCTGTTCTTGTCGAAGAACGGGTCGGTGGCAACCTCGATCTGCAGGTCGAGCCCGAGCTCGGTGCACAGGGCCACCACGGCTTCCTTCGCACGGATCAGATGGCTCTTGGCCGCATCCTCCGGGCCGACACAGACGATCTCGCGCATGGAGAAGCCGAGCAGGCGCTGCAGGCCCTCGTAGTGATCCTCGTTGCGGAAGCACGTGCCGACCGTGGTGCGCAGTACGCCGTCGGCGGGCAGTACGGATCCGGCCAGGTCTACGTAGATGGAGTAGCAGGCCGCCGAGGGCAGGGCGAAGGCGGTCGACTCCATCACCTCGGCCGGTATCCGCTCGACCGGCCGCGACGTCGTGGCCAGCTCCCCGGCCAGGAGCTCCGGATCGAGCCGGGTCGCGGCGAGGCCCAGGTGCGGGAAGTTGTCGTAGTAGTCGAAGGTGTCGAGGTCCTTGCACCGCATCAGGAACGGGAACCGGAACTCGGGAGCCTGCCAGTCTCCGGCCAGGCGCAGGAACACCGCGTCGATGGCCCGGAGCAGCCTGAGCTGGCTGCCGTCGAGAACTCCGAGGCCGTTGTCGGTCGTTGTCGTCAGCATGCCGCTTCCTTCACGAAGAATCGGGTTTCGAGTGCCTTGAGGGTGCGGAAGTCGTCGAGGTTCAGGTCCTCCGGGTCGATCGGTTCACCGGTCAGCTCCTCGAGCAGGAAGATGAACTCGACGAACGCGAGCGAGTCGATGGCGCGGCTGTCGATCAGGTCCAGCTCGTCGGTGAGCGGCCCGATCTTGGGGTTGCGGCCCTGGATGAACTCGCGGACGGCCTGCATCGGTTCGGACGTCACTTGATCGCCTCCCGTCCCACGCCGGCCTTGGTGAGGAACTTCCTGGTCCGCTTGAGCACCTGGTCGTGCGCCTCCACCCGGGCGGGGTGCTCCAGGGCCTTGCGCCGGAGGGCCAGCGCGTCCGGGATGCCCGCGTCCCGGTAGGCGGCCGGGTTGTAGAGGGTGCCGATGCTGTACTGCAGGTAGTTCTCGAGGTACTCGGCGACCACCGGCACCTCGTCCGGGTCCCGCTCGGCCACCTGGCCGAGGAGGTGGGTGAAGATCATCCGGCCGAACGCGACGTGCCTGCTCTCGTCCTGGTGATGCACCCGGTTGATCTCGCGGGCAATGGCCGGCAGCGACTGGTCCGTGGCCATGTTCGCGTTGAAGTAGTCGACGATCTCTTCGAAGATCAGGATGCGCGCGAACACGATCAACTCACGGGCCACCGATGAGAGATGGTCCACCGAGTCGGCCTTCAGCGTCGGCTGGGCCGGGTAGAGCTTTCCGCCGTAGCGCAGGCAGAACTGCGCGAAGAACCACATGTGCTCGTTCTCTTCACCGATGAAGTGGTGCAAGAACTCCGATACGTCCGCGTACGTTCGCTCGTGGATGCGCATCACGACTTCACTCATCAGTTCACGGATGCCGTGAATGTTGAGACTGAAGAAATTGATCGCCTCATACCGGGTGAGTGCGATCTGCTGTTCGCGGGTGAGTTCGTCCCACATCGGGGTACCGGCCAGCGTGGTCAACCCCTCGGACATCCACGGCAGATCCGGCTCGATGGAATCAGGCCAGTCGAACATCGTGTACGGGTTGTAGTAGCCGGATTCGGCGAGATTCTCCAAACGGTCCAGATCCAAGACGACCGGTTCTATCTCACGTACCGCCATTTACACTCGTCCTTCCAAACGGAGTGGCGCGGGAAATTGACGTCAGCGCAGCGAGCGGATGTCCGCGCGCACGTGCACCGGCGTCTGCGACCCGCACTCGTGGGTGGCGAAGGCCGCGCTTCCGGACGCGGTGGACGGGATCACCTTGTTGTAGATCGAACCGAGGCAGAGATCCTGGAAGGCCTCCGTGTTCGACGACAGGCGGGCGGCCAGTTGCGCCTTGGCGATGTCCACGGTCTTGAGCACACCGTCGTCGTCCTCGACCTCCACGCTGGCGTGCGGGAGGTCCAGCGCGCCGCCGAGGACACCGCAGAACCAACCTCGTTTCGCCTCGGCCCGGTAGCCGGCCGCGCGGAAGCGCTCGGCCAGCAGCAGGCTCGCCGCGATGCAGCTGGTCGATCCCAGCGTGTGCACCAACTGGTAGTTGGCCTGCATGGCGACCGGGACCATCTGCCAGCGGTATCCGGCCTCAAGGTAGTCGCGGGTGAGGCTCCTCAGCTCGGAGGAGACCAGTGGAGTGCGGACGCCCGTCGTGGTGACGGTGGCCTTGTACTCGGCCGTTCCCTCGCTCGCTCGCGTCGGCGCCACCACATGGTTGACGGCCCCGCCGAACCGGACGGCATCGGGTGCCTCGAAGCGCCAGGGCGCGACTCCGCCGCACTCGGTGCAGTCCAACCGGACCTGAAAGTCCCATGACTTCGGGTGCAGCAGATCAGCGACCTGGCGGCCGGCGAAGCGGAACAGCATCCGGAAGGCGAGCTCCGGCTGGGTGTTTGACCTACCGGAATACATTCCGAGGTTGTACAGATCATTCACGTCGAAGTGGCGCACACCCGATTGCACATCGAACGGCAAACCCGCAGCGACCAACGTTTCGATATCGCCCGGACCGCACCTCAGCATTTCCTGTGCCGCTGACTCCGGCCGGGTCTTGCTGGAGTACGCGGCAGGAACGAATTCGATGGAATCCGCCACTTCATCCCAGGCGCGTGCATTTATTTTCACAGCTTGAGGTGGCACAGACCGTCCTTCCAGGCGAAATCCGAGCCGACTGTCCGGCGCCGACTGTCCCGAAGCTAGCAGTCGCGGATTGCGATGAGGAACGGTGTTTCCACATGCATGCTCGTGCATTTCCCATATGCGGCCTGGAGGAATTAAGACCCGCAACCTGACAGGCGCATACGTCAGTCCTTCGGCGCTGCGTGTCGGCCCGATGCCGGGCGAGCGCCCGCCGCGACCGGGCCGGAGAAGCGACTCACCGCCGGCGCTCCGAGGCGGGCTGGAGACCTCTCTGTGTTCGGGCAACCGGCCGATGTCCAGGCGGAGTTCGGGCGGTGTCGGCTCGGCCGGCGGCAGGTTCCTCGTCCGGCCGAGCCCCTGTCGTGTTGCGGCCTGTCAGTCCATTCCTCGCACGAGCTGGGGTTCGTCGTCGGTCTCGTCTTCCTCGCCGGGCAGCAGCAGGGGCGGCGCGATCAGGGCGTCGTGGCGCAGCGTGTACTTCTCTTGCTCTTCGATCACATCCATGGGGTCCGTCCTCTTCATAGGGTTCGCAGTTCGGATGCACCGGTTCGTTCAGGGGAGGCGAACCACCTGGGCCGCGAGGCTGAGTTCGGCGCCGAAGCCGACCAGGAGGGCCGGCTCGCCCGACAGTGCGGGAAACTCGGCCAGCAGCGTCGCGATGGCCGCGGGGATGGACGCGGCCGAAGGGCTGCCCGACAGGCAGGCGTCATGGGCCACGATCACATCGCGCGCCAGAGACAGGACGATTGCCGCGTCTTGGCGTATGCGTTCGTCAGGATGACGATGCGACACGAACGCGCGCACGCCCTGCATGCGCAGCCCCGCACGCTGCACCGCCGTCCTCGCCACCTGCGCCGGCGCCGCTCCGCTGCCCCAGGCGGGAGTACTGATGCCGGGCTCGTCGCCGGCCTCCAGCAGGACGGCTCCGGCGCCCGCGGCCCGGTGGGGTCCCGTGGGGTCCCCTGCCTCGACGAGGCCAGAGTCGTGCGTGCGCTCGGTGCCGACGACGAGCACACGGTCGTAGGTGCCCGCCGAGACGAGGCAGCGCCCCAGTTCCAGCGCCGAGCAGAACCCCCCGGAGGCGGCATTCACGTCAAGCGCCGCGCGCGGGGTGCCGTCGAGCCGGTCGGCCACGGCATGCGCCAGTTTCTGCTGCTCGTCGCGCTTGCTCAGCGAGGCGACCAGCACGCAGTCCACGTCGTCCGTGTCGACACCGATCCGGGCAGCGGCGTCCCGGGCCGCGCGGGCACCCATGGATTCCAGGGACTCCTCGGTGCGGGGCGGGGGCCGGACGGTGAGGGCCGTGCGTTGCCGTGTCTGCTCGCCCCCGGCAGCGTATGCACCGGTGAGAGCGGAGGGGATGACCGCGCGGTGGGGGTGGTAGCCGGCGACCGACCGGATCTGTGCATGACGTGATCCCCATCCCACGAACATGTCTCCCCCTAGGGCATGCATGCGATGTGGTGAGCGGACTGTTCCGCGGCCGCTTCGCACGAGGACTCTGCTGACTCTCGTCAGGAGTGCGAATCTAAGTTCGCCTCGTGCAGGGGAGCAAGGATCCTGCACATCCCTCCACCGGCCTCCGAGTTCCCTTCCAGAAGCCATGGACAGGGACTTCACCGGGAATGAAGTCACGCTGTGGCGTGGAGGGATGTCGTGCCTGGTGGGCCCGTAGAGCTGGGTATCCGGTCTGCTGAGCGGCGGTCACGGCGCCGCTGCGCTCAGCTGACCGGTTCCGGCGCCGTGCGGCCGTCGAGCAGTGCGTCCTGGGTGATGTCGGAGGACGCCTTGAGGATCGAGCGCTGCAACCGTCGCACCGGAGCGCTTGGCTCGAGCCCGAGGTTGCGTACCAACGTGCCGCGCAACCGCTGATAGACGTGCAGCGCCTCGCCGCCCCGGCCCGAGCGGTACAGCGCGAGCATGAACTGACTGTGCAGGCTCTCGTGCATGGTGTGGCGCTCGACCAGGACGGTGAGCTCCGGGAGCAGTTCGCGGTAGCGCCCCAGGCAGAGGTCGGCCTCGATCCGCTGGTCGAGGGCGCCCAGGCGGGCTTCCTCCAGCCTGCGTGTCTCCATCTCAAGATGGCTTCCGGCGTTCACATCGGCCAGTGCGGGCCCCTGCCACAGGGCGAGTGCCTCGCGCAGGATGCGTGCCGCGCCTGAGTAGTCCTCGCTGTCCATGGCCCGGTAGCCCTCGTTGCTCAGGCGCCCGAACTCTCCGTAGTCGCGGGTGCCACCGCCGGCCTCCAGCCGATAGCCGCCCGGCGAGGTGACCAGTACGTCCTTGCCCGTGCGGC
>NZ_BAAAUG010000279.1:0-4596 GCF_039533825.1 Streptomyces rectiviolaceus | reverse complement strand
CACAGCAAGGCAGCCGACGCTGTGTAGGCTCCGGTCATGGAAGACACCCGCGGTGCGGTCAACGTGATTTTGTTCGGTCCGCCGGACCGGTTCAACAGTGCGCTCGCGACTATCCAGGCTGCTGGCATCGTGGCGAAGCGGGACGTTTACGAGACCGAGGCGATCTCTGCCTTCTTCCATGACGGCTCGGACAATCCGCCGAAAGCCTTCGTTGACCAGTGCGAGGCGCGCATGCGGCAGGTCGCGGAAGGCACCGGTTTCGCTGTCGAGCGGACATCGGTTTGGGCCAGCAATGCAGCCACACGCCTCCTCCCGTTCAACCGGCACACCGGGGAATGGCTGGAGGAGTTCGTGGACGGCGACGTGCCACTGGACCGGCGAGAAGAGCAGTTGCAGCGCCTGGCAGAGCGCCGGGGTATCTCCGTCAATGACATCGAGCTGCGCGACAATCTGCAGCCCCCGAGCTCCTAGGCACCTATTCTTGAGCGTCGTCGGATGCGGAGATGTCGCGCGGCTTCACGTCGCCCGCCTCGGGCCCGCCCGGTGACCTTCGTTCGGCGGTTCCACTTAGGGGTATCTACGGTCGCCCGCGATCATCTCCGCGAGCACCAGGTCGCGGGACAAGTCGTCCCCGTCGGCGGGCCACCCGCACCGGCCGTACGTCAGGTGCCGGGCGAAGGCGTCGACGAGGTGTTCGCGTACGCGCGGATCCGACCACCCCCACTCCATCGCGTCGGCCAGAAGGTCCACCGGCGGGAACGCGAGCAGATACCGCAGCGGCCGGTCACCCCACTCGTGGTCGCTGTAGTGGGCGAGCGCGGCGCGCATCGCTGCCACGGTCGCCGGACGCTCGGGACGGTCCTCCTCCCAGTCCCGCTGTGGTTGGTCGGTGGCGTCCAGGCCGTCGGTGACCGCGCGTACCCCGCGCGGCCCGGTGACGATGCCGTCGCTGCCGTCGCGACCGCGGGCGTACCACTCGTCCAACCTGGCTGCGGTGCGCAACGCGTCCACGGGTTCACCCCGGCTGTGCCCCCGCCGCCCGCTTGCCGCCCATGACGCCTCGTCCGGTGCCCATTTCTCGTGGGCCGACTGGCGCGTCATCCCGGCGGCTCCGCCGATCTCTTCCCAGGTCGCGCCGCACTCGCGGCTGGCGATCACCGCGCGTGTGAGCAAGATGGGGAGGAACTTGTCACGGATCGTCAGGACGTCGCGCAGGTAGCACACCGGATCCTTGCGGCGCTCCGCGTACACGGCGGGCACCAGGCCGCGTGCGAGTTCGGCGACGACGCGGGCAGACTCGGCGACGGCCACCACCGCCTCGTCATGGGGCGACAGTTGGGGCTTCCTTGCGTCAGTCATGACTTCACGTTACGCCCGTTTGTCAGGGCAGACCTGACAAACGGGCGACCCGCGCTCGGTCAGTACCCAAGGGCTCCCGCCGGAGGATCACTCCGAGAGAAGCGCATAACGTGTGTTAAGAACGACTAGAATCAGGCCATGACCCGCCCTGACGACGACCGAATCCACGCGGACCCCATCACGGTCACCGCGCTCGGCAACATCCCACCCGACGCCATCTCCTTCAGCACCCTCGCGCCCGACGCGGTGGAAACCGGCAACATCATCGAGGACCTGCGCAACGGTGACCCAAAGATGGTCGAAGCGCTCATCCTGACCGCGCTGGCACGCACCACGCTGAACGGCGTCACCGACATGGGCAAGGAACAGGCCCGCCACTACCTCGACTTGTACAAGCAGCACGTCATCGACGAAGCCCAGCAGTGACCGAGAACAGCGTCACCGCGAGACCTCGCGCGGAGCTGGCCCGGCCAGGCTCCGCCGACGAAGCATTCTTCTGGCTCCGTGATGTCCTGGGCACCGTCGCCCCGCGAGACCCGCGCACCCGGCGGCTCGGCGAACGGCGCTACCGGCTGGAGATCCTCGCCGAGACCTGCGACCGCGACACCTTCCTCCTGGTCACCTCCTGGCTCGGCTCCGAAGCCGTCCCCGCCATCACCTCCAAGCAGGCCTACGCCGACGACCTACGCCTGTGGGCGTCCGTGGCACGGGAGTTGGGCGGACACGAGCGGTTCTTCGTCGGCGCCATCACCCCCGACATCATCGAGACCTGGACCAAGACGCAGAAGGCGCAGGACAAGGCGCCACGCACCATCAACCGTCGCCTGTCCGTCCTGACCGCGCTGGCCGAGTACGCCAAGTGGAAGACGAAGGACCAGTCGATCGCCTCCCCGGTCACCAAGCACGACCGGCCCAAGGTCGACCCCCGCGACGAGACCACCGCCACGCCGATCCTGGAGGTGCCCGAGTTCCAGGCCGTCGTCTCCGCGGCCGACACCCCGCGCCAGGCCCTGGTGCCCGTCCTCATCTACACCCTCGCCGGCCGAGTCACCGAGTGCTGCGTTGCAGGCCTTCACCACCTCAAGTCCCTGGACGGGCATCGGAACTTGGACCTGCGACGCAAGGGCGGAAAGGGTCGAGTGTGGCCGCTTCCGGACCGACTGTGCGCCCTGATCGACGTGGCCACCGCCGGCCGCAGCGAGGGCCCCATCCTCCTGGACGACCAGGACCGCCCCATGGATCGGCACTCCGTGGACCGCCTCCTCACCCGGCTGGGCAAGCAGGCGGGCGTACTGCCGGGGCGGGACCTGACGCCCCACGTGCTGCGCGCCTCCAAGCTCACCCACATGCACGACGCGGGCACACCGGTGGAAGAGATCCAGGAGTACGCCGACCACGCGGCCATCGAGACGACGCTGCGCTACATCCGGCGCCGCAAGTCCACCGCGCTCAAGGCGAAACACGCCGCGGCCGCCGTCGCCGTGTACGACCATCTGGTAGACCGCTTCACGACACCTGGGAGCACTTGGTGACGACCACCCACGTACGCGGTGCCCGCGCCGTCCTCGACCGCCTGCTCACCTTGGAGCCCACCGCCGCGGCTCTCGTACGTACCCGGAACCGGCTAGCCTCCGGCGGCCACTTCACGAAGGGTCTCGTGGACGCCGTCGGGCAGGTACACCACCGGGCTCCTGGACGCTGGCCCGTCCATCAGGTCGCCGCCTTCCTCGACATCCACGCAGCGATCGGCGCAGGCCGGTACGCCATGGTGCAGGTCGGTGTGGACACGATGCCGCGGCCCGACGCAGAGCGGGCTGCCAATGCGGCTGCGCTGGTCGACCTCCCGGAACCGTTCACCGCGCAGCTCGACCAGGACCAGAACGCCGCTGACGAGGACGGCATGGTGGAGTGGTCGGAGGCCATCGTGGTCACGCGTTCCACGGGCGTGCCGTACACGGCAGGCTGTGCCGTTCCCGAGTCCCTGACGATCCCGACGGCGGTTCAGCCCATGCAGATACCGCTCGAAGTGGGCACCACCCTTCCCAGCCGGACCCTGCTCCATCTCGAAGAGGACGGCGGTGTGGCCCGTTGGGCGTACGGCAGCACGGACCTGTACGTCTTGCTGAACCTGCAGCACGCGCTGGTGTCCTGATGAACCGCACCCCGGACGAAGAGGAGTAGTCGTGCCCCAGCAGCAGTACGCGGCCGCGTCGGTGCGGGAGTTGGCGGCCCGGGTGGAGCGGGTCGCGCCCAGGGATCGGGAGCGGTGGCCATCCCGGGAGGAGGTGCCGGGGCCGGCGGGCGGCATGCAGGTGCAGGAGGAGCGTGCGGGCCAGTTGTGGATGCTGGTGGGCATGTGGGATCGGGCGTCCGGGCTGCCGGAGTCACCGTTGCCGCGGGGGCGGGCGGCGGAGCTGTTCGAACCGGAGGCGCTGGAGGCGTTCTGGGAGTTGGCCGAGCAGGGGCAGCTTCGGTTCCACGCGAAGGACATAGGGAAGCCGTTGGCGTTGGCGACGTTGCGGATCGTGCGGGACTGCCTGGCACTCCTGGCGGACGTGATCGTGCCCGGCCGTGCGGTGGCGCTGCCGGTGCTGGACAACGTGGCGCCGAAGAAGACAGTGAAGAAGCGGCACCTGGGCATCGTGTACCGGGAGCTGGTGGAGCTGGCCGGGCAGGGCCCGTTGGAGAAGGGGCCGATCGCGCTGTCGCAGGATGACCGTACGCGGCTGCTGGCGCTGGTGGCGGTGGTATTGGATGCGGCGCCGCGGTCGGGGGAGCTGGAGTCGATGGATGTGGCTTCGCTCGGCGAGGACGGCACGACGGTGCAGGTGTTGCGGGCGCCGCAGAATCAGTCGCTGGGCTATGAGCGGGTGGCCGCCCGGGTGGGTGTGTCGTACTCGTCGGTGGTGCGGGCGATGACGGAGCCGGATCGGATCTCGGAGGCGCTGCGGCAGCGGATCCTGGCGGAGGTCGCGGAGATGGAGGGCGAGCCGCCGGTGGTGGAACGGTATGCGCTGCGGGAGGGCTCGCAGGTCGCGTTGCGCCGGTATCTGCGCATGCGTGAGGCGCTGGTGGAGCCGTTGGAGGGGGGAAAGACTGCGTTGTGGGTGACGATCCATCCGTCGAAGGCGGGCCCGCGGGGGATCCGGATGCGGGCGGACGGCATCCGGCTGGCGTACGCGCGCGGGATGCGGGCCCTGAACTTCGTGATGGCCGGAACGTACAAGTGGAGCCCGA
>NZ_BAAAUG010000278.1:0-8867 GCF_039533825.1 Streptomyces rectiviolaceus | reverse complement strand
GCGGTGGTCGGGGCAGTCGTCGCGCTCATCGTCGCCGGAGACTCCGCCGCAGGGCTGACGGGGGCAGATGCATGTCTTGAAGGTGCCGCCCAGGTGAGTGGTGCCGTGCTTCACGTAGTGGGAGGCGCGGGCGATGGCTTCGACGTCTCGTTCGGCGGTGGCCATGGTCAGTCCTCGTCGCCGTAGTACTTGTCGTCGACGTACTCGGAGGCCTGCTCGGCGCGCATTTCCTCGTACTCCCACTGCCGTGCCTGCTCGTCTTCCTCGTCCCGCTGCTCCGGGGTGAGCGCGGCACGGCGTGCTTCTTCGGCGGCTTGCTCGGCGTCGACGCGCTGGCGCCAGGCGGCCGCGTCGAAGTTGGGGTCGTCGTTGCACGGGAAGTCGTGGCCGCGCGGGTGCGGGCAGGGCAGGTAGTCGTCCGGGTCCAGCGGGTGCGTGATGCTGCCGCAGACCCCGTCGGGGATGGGCCACGGCCCCAGGGTGGTGGAGGTGAGCAGGTCGGCCAGGGGGCGGCGCTGCTCCCAGGTCGTACGGGACATCGCGCGCGTGCCGTCCGGGTACACGCCGGACCAGTGCCAGCGGTCGATGTGGAGTTCGGCCACACGCATCAGGTCGGGGTGCCGCTTGAGGTTGCGGATCCTGTTGGCTCCGGCGATCCACCAGCCTTCGATCTGGTCGCCGTTCTGGTCCTCGTGGCGAATGTTCCCGTTGGCGTGCATCTCGTGGAGGTACCAGATGTCTCGGCCGTTCCGGCCGCCGTGGTCGGGGCTGTGCCAGTCGCCGTGGACGATGAGCGCGTAGTGGCGTCCCTGGTAGGTCGTCCACCACTCGCCGTCCCGCTCTTCCCAGTCGAGCCGCAGTTGGATGCGCGGCGGGTCCTGGGCGGGATGGCCGCCGCGACGGGCGGCCGTGTACGTGGTGGCGGCGCGCTGCTGGCGGCTGCGGGCGCGCGCCTTGGCTCCGCTGGATCCGTTCTTCGTCATGCTGTCCTCCACACGGCGAGATCCCACGCCTCCCACCCGGGGTCGTGACAGTACGACGGGCGGATTCGGCGGTGCTCCGCGGGACCACTCCCTGAGGGGGTCCTTGGCCTCGTCCTGGCTGCGTGGGCGCCGGGCGGTTCGTGGCGTGCGGCGTACGCGTCTTGCCGCTGATTCAGAAGTCTAGGGGGTGCCGCTGACAACCCGGGTCAGATTCCGGGGAGCGGCTCCTGTGTGGCTGGTGGTGAACGGATCTAGCGGCGTGGGGCGTTGATTCGATAAGCTGCGCTTGCGCGATCAGTGTGAATCAAGGCCACCCCCGGTTCGGGAGGTGGCCTTCTTCGTTCCTGCGTTCAGGCGTGACGGCCTGCGATGCGGCCGCCTACAAAGCCGCCGCCGATCTGAATGGCCATCATGGTGAAGCCTCCGGCCAGAAGGCGGGGCAGGGACAGGTCGTCGCCGTCACCAGGCAGGACAACACCGGCCATGGCGGCAAGGCCGACGAAACCGGGGATCGCCATGCCGTAGAGGAAGAGGCGGGCGGTGAAGCTCATGAGCTGCTCCTGTGGTCGGGTCAGGCGGCGAGGCGTACGCGGGGGCGGTAGTCGGCGTCGTCCTTGTCGCGGGCGAGCTCGTAGAAGAAGAGGGCCTGTACGTCGTCGGCGGGCGCCGGGGCGGGCCGCTCGTAGGTGGTGGGCTCGGGCCGGGTGAGGACGTATCCGGATCGGTGGGCCGTGTAGGCCAGGATGCCGGACAGGTGGAATTCCCTTGCCTCGCCGCGGAGTCGGCACATCGCGATGACGACGAAGCCGCCGCCGGTGACCTTGCCCGTCTTGGAGATCTTCACGGCGGTGGTGCGCAGTTCGCTGATTTCGATGGTGCGCACGGTGGGCTCGGTCTCGCCGGGCTTGAGGTACGTGATGGTCACGGCGGTCTGCCTGTCGAGGGCGCGATACAGGTCGGTGAGCGTCTTGGTGGTCGTCTGACGCTTCGTGACCTTCATCTGGTGCCCCCTGTGTTGTGGTGTGGTTCCACAGTAGCAGTTCTCTATTGCGTACGTAATAGAAGTAGGCGTAAGATCTGGAGCACCGGGACCGACCCGCAGTACACACCCCAGGTGCGTACGTAATAGAAGATGGAGGACACTAGGCGTGCCCACACCCCACACGCGGCGCCCGCCCGGACGCACTGAGCGGCGCCGGCGACCGGAAGGACACGCCGCCATGCCCCGGCGCACCAAGCGCGACCAGCTCGAAGACGCCCGCCCCCACGTCCAGGAGCTCCTGGACTCCCTCACCGACAAGCGTCCGCAGCAGGCCGAAGCCCTGGGCGTCGTGCTCGCGCTGGCCGAGGACGCCGTCAGGGACACCGAGGCGCAAGCCGCCCTGGACGCCAACCTGGACAAGACGTTCGCGATCCCCGTCGAATCCGGCCTGTTCCTGCGTTCCTACGAATCACCGAACATCAAGGCCGAGATCACCGAGGGGTGGGAGGCGTTCCTGAACGGCAAGTGGGAGCCCACCCAGCCGGTTCGGGCAGCTCGTGGCACTGGCGTATCAAAGTCCCCCGTCAACGTGCGTATGCCGAAGGAACTGGTTGACCGGGTCGAGGCGGCCGCCGACCAGATGGTTGCCGACAAGGGATGGTCCACCACCCGTGGCAGCAAGCTGACGGCCCGGCACGTCGCCGCGCAGTGGCTGGCGTTGAAGTACCCCGCACCGGAGACAGACACGGCCGCCGAGTAGCGGCTGCCCGGCGGGCTGGCCCGGGACGCCGACACCCGGGCGCCCGCCGTTCACGAACACATCGCTAGGAGACCTCATGGCGTACGCGCCTGAGGCCCCCGCCACCAGCACCACGGCGGAGGGCCCCACCTCGCACACCCAAAACCAGGCCCTGAACCTCAACACGTTCGGCTACACCCGCGAGCAGCAGATGGAAGCCCTGCACAAGCTCCGGGAGGCCTTCAAGCCGGAGGAAATCCGTCACCTGCCGCGCGTCTGGTGCGGGCAGTGCAAGAGCGCAGGCCGCGACGGTTGCCCGAGGCACCCCGTGAGCAAGTGCGGGAAGTGCAAGCAGCAGATGCCGAACGGTGGCCATATCGACCTGGCGTATGTCGGGCACGCGGAGGCCACGAACCGGCTGCTGAATGTGGACCCGTTCTGGGACTGGGAGCCGCTGACGGTCGACGAGCGGGGTCTGCCGCAGGTCGACGGATACCGGGGCTTGTGGATCCGGCTGACGGTGTGCGGGATGTCCCGCCTCGGGTACGGGCACGCCGGTGACAAGACGGGCGGGGACGCCGTGAAGGAGATCATCGGCGACGCCATCCGTAATGCGGGGATGCGGTTCGGGATGGCGCTGGATCTGTGGACGTCGTCGGACCTGGAGAAGATCGAGTCTGGGGATGCCTCCCCAGAGCGGGACGGCCGGGAGCAGCCGAGCACACCGGCCGCCGCGAGGGCGGGACAACCGACTCCGGGCGCCACCTCAGACGACAAGACTGGGGTCCTGGACAGGTTGTATTTGCAGGCGGTCGACGGCCGTACGAGCCCGCTGGTCCTCACCCAGGTCCGCGGTAACGCGGCCAAGGAGGGGGTCCTGGAGTACGACGTGGAGGGGCCGCCGCCGGAGCGGAAGCGGATGCCGTTCCGTCAGTTGCTGGACGCCCTGGAGACTGCCGTCAAGCAGCAGCAGAAGGCCGCGCAGAGCGGCGGCGAGGGGAGGGCCGCCTGATGTATCAGAACGCCACCCGCGAGGACATCGTCCGGGCCCTCAGCTCCGGGCGCTCGGTGTCCGCGATCGGCCGCGACCTGCGCGCCGACCGGGCTCGTATCCGGCGGATCCGGGATGAGCTCGGGCTGGCCGCGTACGTTCCTGCGGCGCGGCTCCAGACGCTGGAGGAGAAGTGGGCTGAGTCCGCTCGGCGGGTGGATGGCGGGCACGTGGAGTGGACGGGCGGGCGCGGCACCCGCGGCGGGACACCGGTCATGCGGTATCGCGAGCGGAGTCACAGCCCGGCTGCTGTCGCCTTCCGGATCCGTACCGGGCGTGACGCGCAGGGCCGCACGTTCGCTGACTGCGGCTTCAACCACTGCGTCGCCCCCAGCCACGTCCAGGATGAGGTGGAGCGGGCTGCGGCCCGTGCGGCGGCGCGTACCCGTCCCGAGCCCGCAGCCTGCCGCTACGGCCATGCTCACACCGAGCACGGCCGCTACGCCCCCGACGGCACCGCGTACTGCCAGCGCTGCAACTGGCTGGCCCAGCACCCCGAGCACGACGACCGGATCCGCCGCACCCGCCCGCAGACCCCGCAGGAAGCCTTCCAGCAGCAGATCGAGGAGGTCGAGGGCGGGCACGTGCAGTGGACCGGCCCGAGTCATCGCGGGACTCCCGGGCTGCCGTGGCAGGGAACGACCCTCTCGCCCCTGCGCCTCGGCTTCTCGCTGCACCATGGCCGCGATCCCGAGGGTCACGTCACCTCCACCTGCCCGGTGCCGCTGTGCGTCGCCGGGCCGTGTCTGAAAGACCGGCCGATGCGCGAGGCCGCACGGAAGGCAGAGCGAAAGGTGGATCGCCTGTATGCCTCGATCTTCGGGACCGCGGCATGAGCGCGGCCTGGGAGGAGAACGCGTCCTGCCGGAATCTGGAACTCAGCCTGTTCTATCCCGCCAAGGAGGCAGTGGAACAGGCCGAGCAGGCCCGCACGGTGTGCGCCACCTGCCCGGTACGCGAACAGTGCCTGACGTCGACGCTGGCCGACGAGAAGCGGCTGACCCCCTCGGACCGTGACGGGATCCGCGCGGGGCTGGACGGCCGGGAACGGTACATCCTGCAGCACGGGCAGCCAAAGCCCCGCCAACGCAAGCCCCGCACCCCGCGTCCTGCCAAGCCGCGCACGCTCGCCCCGTGCGGAACGCCCGCCGCCTACGACCGGCACATGCGCCGCGGTGAACCGATCGACGATGCGTGCCGGGTGGCCAGACGCGTCCGCTACCGGCCCGACCGCCGCACCCTGGCCACCGATCCAGTGCGCCCGGACTGCGGCACTCGCAGCGGCTACCAGTGGCACACCGCTCACCACGAAGTCCCCTGCCAGCCCTGCACCGACGCAGACCTAGCCGCAGCCTGGTTCATCCGCCAGCTCGCCGCCACCACCGGATAACCCCGCGGGCCACTTGAGCCCGTACGTCCGCCCCACCGGACCCCGATCACCCCCACACCCTCCCGGCCCGACGCCGAACGGAGCTCCGTCATGCGCAACACCCTGTACACCCTGGCCGTCCTCGGCGTCCTCGGGATCCCGCTGCTCTACGCGGAGGTCGTGCACGTGCGCCACAAGCGGCGCCTCCTGCGCGGTCTTCCGGCCCGGCACCGGACGCCGCTGACCGAAGCACGCCAGCGCCTCCTGGACGAGGTGAAGGCCTATCAGCAGACCCGCGCCGAGGTCGAACAGATCATGCGCGACGCCCACGTGAAGTTCGGGCCGCTCTACGACACCCCCACCCGCGAGATGCCTGCCCGCGACCACGTCGACCACTGAACCCGAGTCCAGATGAAGGGAGGTGAGGGCCATGTCCCCCCGCCTGCTCCACCTGGTGGCCCTCGCCGCCCTCACCGCCACGCTGGCGGCCGCCGTGCACTTCACCCGGCTGCGGCGCGCTCTGCTCACCGAACGGGCCGCGCACCGGCTCACCGACGCCGCGCACCACCGCGAGCTCCAGCACGCCACCCGCCACCACCACGCGGCGGGCCTGCAGTTGGCGGTCCTCGCCGACGCCGACGACGTCCTGGACGCCGCCCTGAACACCCATCACCGCCCGGAGGGGGGACACCGATGACCCACACCACCGCCGCCGCCCGCATCAGCCCCGAACACGCCCGCCAGGACCTCGTCGATCACCCGCACTACCGCTACCGCGGGTGTGCACCCGACCCCGACCAGCCCACCCAGGCCGCCGGCAACCCCGACCTCACGCTGGACGCGTGGGAGGGCCAGGACATCGACGGCGCGGAGAACCAGATCGAACGCCGGGAACGCCAGGCCGCCGCGATCGAGGTGTGTATCGACTGCCCCGTCATGGCCCGATGCCTGACCTACGCCCGCACGTACAGGGTCGAGACCGGCGCAGACGGCACCCAGAAAGCCGTCCTCACCGAACCGTCCGGCGTCCTCGGCGGCATGACCTCCCTGGAACGACACCGCGAGTTCATCACCGCCCAGCACCGCATCGTCGCCCCAGCGCCGGACGCCCGGCTGCGCACCGCACAGAAGATGGCACTCCTGACCGCGCTGGCCGCCCACACCCACCACGACGACGTCGCACGGGCAGCGGGCATGGACCTGCGCACCGCGAACTGGCACCGCAGCGCCCTGACCACCCTCCTCGGCCTGAACAAGAAGACCGCCCTCCGCCAGGAGTTGCTCGCCGCTGCGGTGGAGCGCGGCCTGCTCAACGCCGACCGGATCGTCGCCGACGACGGGACGGTGCCCGCCGTCCCGCGGCCCGGACAGCCGCGCACACCTGCCGCCGCACGCTCTGCCCGGATCAACCCGTTCGCAGCGACCGAAGCGACTCACGGCCCGTCAGCTGCCCGCCCCCTCCCGTCCCGGCCCGTACCTTCCCGCCCGGGGCGCCTGCGGGTCCTGCGCTCACGCGTCCACGCCGTCGACGGACAGCTCGAACTCGACCTCGGGCTGAGCGCCGGGGCGACCGTGACCACGCTGCCCCTGCCCTCCACCCGCACCCTGGAGGCCGCAGCGTGACCACCCCCACCCCGGCCATCCCCGGCGACGACCACCCGGCCCCCTCCGCACCGGGACCAGACACCGCCGACGTCGACCAGATGCTCGCCGACCGGTGCACCACCAACGGCGAATGGCTCGCCGGGATCATCGCCGCCGCCCAACTCGACACCGCAGGACGCCCCACCAAACTCCCCGCCGACCTCTACCCCCACCTCCCCGCCACCGACGTCGACGTCATCTGGGCTCGCGCCCTCGCCGTCGGATACCGCGCCGGACACCTCGCCGCCGCCCCCCGCTACAACCGCGACCTCATCGACCGCCTCCAAGCCGAGCTCGCCGTCGCCGGATACACGGCCATGGCCCGCCAGATCCTGCGCACCACCCGCACCCACACCACCACGGCGCCCTCCCACCCGGCCGACGACGAACAGCACCGCGCACGGGGAGGACACGAGTGACCCGCCGCGGCCGAGGCCGCCCGCCCACCTTCATCGACGCCCAACGCACCCTCTACCTCGACCTCATCACCGAAGGCCTCTCCCTGGACGACGCCGCCACCCGTACGGGCATCACCCGCCAGTGGGCCAACCGCGTCGCCGCCAACGACCCCAGCTTCAACACCGCCCGCGAGCTGGCGAAGAAAGAAGGCAAGCGCGCACGCATCGACCGCCTCCCACACGACGAATACCGCTACAACCACCACAAGTGCCGCTGCACCACCTGCCGTACCGCAGCCACACAAGCCCGCACCGGACGCCGCACCAAGGAGACCGACGACACCACCAGCCCCGACACACCACACCCGCCGCAAGTGATCGACATGCGGCAACGCACCCCCACCCGCGAGGAGTCCACCCCTCCCCCACTGCTGGCCAGAGCTTCATGAGGCCCGCCGGGCCACCATGCAAGATCGCCTTATTTACGTTCCAAAAATGTAGGACAGATCCCAAGACTGCCGCACGGGCGTGCGATGACCTGGATATCTGCTGATCAGTCAGATGAACGACACAGCTGGGGAGAGTGGGGACAGATGGGGACTCGGATTGGTACGCTGCGCTTGGCGCCAGACGACCACTCATATGTGAGGCCCGGTCAGAAAGCCCACCCACAACGTCAAACGGCCCCGCTTGCCGCTTACGCAGCAGTCCCGATGTTTGCCGCATCAGGACGCGGGGCCGGCCGACACCACACACGCAACCACACGAATGAAGGCGTCAGCTATATGGCGAAGACTACCCGGACACCCGGGCTCTCAGACAGTGGGACCTCAGCCAGCGACGTGAAGATCACACCGTCGCACAGCACAGGCCCTGTCACCACAACCCTCAGCACACGATGACGTGGGCGGGCAACGCCCCTCGGTCGTACGAGGAGTGGCGGCCCGATCAGCAGGACACCACGGTCGTCACCGCAGGAGAGGTCGTTCCTGGAACGGTCGTCGCCTGGGACTTCAAGCCAATGCTGATCACGAGCATTGAAGAGGTCAACCTCGCCAACTGGAAAACCAGCTTCGTAGAGGCGTGGCGTGCCGCAGGAGAGCCCGACCCGGAGGTCTGGGACGGGCGCATGCTGTACGTCCACAACCGGCAGGACCAGACAGGCGATCCGCTGCGCCTGGGCACTGCCGGTGCCTCATGGAAGTGGCTGGCACTCCCGAAGCACTACGCAGTCTGCAGCCACTGCGCGGACCTGCCGCCGTGCCGTGAAGTCTTCCTGGACCGCGTGATGGCGATCGAAGGACGGCGCCTCGACTTCGAGATGCGCCTGGTTCACGGCACCTGCCACGCCTGCGGAGACCGCGTCACGCCCAGGGAGCACAGCGTTCTGTTCCCCGGGGGCAACCTGATCCGCCCCGACCTCGGCACGAACACTGCTGTGTTCCACACCCGACGCTCCTGCCTACCGATCGCCCTGGCCTACCAGGACCGATGGGTGGCAGCCGAAGACGGCCGCACTCCGCGCATAGGGGACGGCGCCCGACTGTATGGAAAGAGAGATCAGATGACGTAGCGCGAATCTGCGGCGGGAGGTCCTGCTGCTCCCCTGCCAGGGAGACGCTTCCTCAACCGCCTGGCCGCTTCCGTCCGTTCAGTGGACTGCCATCCACCGTCCGGCCTTGCGGCCTCGTACCACTGCCC
>NZ_BAAAUG010000277.1:0-1524 GCF_039533825.1 Streptomyces rectiviolaceus | reverse complement strand
GTGATGAACATGTGCGAGGTCTGGTCGACCATGACCACGAAATCGGTGAGCGCGGGAGAGTAGGAGGCGCCGCCCGCGCAGTACCCCATGATCAGCGAGATCTGCGGGATCTGGCCCGACGCCTGCACATTGCGCTGGAAGATCTCCCCGTACATCGCCTGGGACTCCACACCCTCCTGGATGCGGGCGCCGCCCCCGTCGTTGATGCCGATGAGCGGCCGTCCCGTCTTCATCGCCAGTTCCATGATCTTGAGGATCCGGCGGCCGTGGACCTTGCCGAGCGAGCCTCCCTTGTAGCTCGCGTCCTGGCTGAAGACGCAGACGGTGCGGCCGTCGATCTCCCCGTATCCGGTGATCACGCCGTCGCCGTACTCGCCGTCCGTGTCCGCGTCCGACTCGGGGCGGGCGAACGTGTCGATTTCGACGAAGGAACCGGGGTCAAGAAGGAGATCTATGCGCTCCTGAGCGGTCATCCTGCCCTTTGAATGCTGCTTCTCGGCCATCCGGACCGAGCGTGCATCAATGGCTGCACGGCGTCGATGCAGGTCGTCGACCGCATCCCGCATGGTGCCCATTCTGCCTCCTCCACCGGTTCATCAAGGATCCCCAGTCGAGATGGGGATTCGGATGATATATCTCGGGTGGACGCGGGCACGCGAAAATGAATTACCAATACGAATGCCTGAGGAATTCATAAAACATTGTGCAGGATGCATACGGGATGCGGGCGGGCGGAATTCGAGACGTTGATCCGTTACGCTCGCGACGGCCGTGCTCGAACGTTCAACTGCGCAGGGAAGGCAGTTGAACGGTCAGCTCGGCCCCGAATCCGGTGTTCCCGATGCCTCAAGGGCCTGTGCGAGCAGGCCGCCGTCGACGAAGGCGCGGAGCCCCTGCGCGAAGGTGTCCTGTCCGGCCAGTGCCCCCCACCGGTCGGCGATGGCGGCCAGTTGCGGGAGCCGGGCCGGGCCGTCGGTGTTGCCGAAGTAGGCGTTGAGGCGGGCGGGGTCCTGCTCGTCCATCTCGCGGTGGCGGGTGTGCGTGCGCACGAGGATCTCGCCGACCGTGTAGTACCAGATGCTGCGGAAGATCCGGACGGACTGCTCCGGGGTGCATCCGGCGTCGACGACTCCGGCCAGGATCGTCTCGACCAGCGACAGGAAGGAATCGCCGAGCCGGGCGATGAACCCGTCGGTGGTGAGGACCTCCGCCGCCCAGGGCCACGCCGCCAGGCCGTCGTGGATCGCGACGGCGGCCGTGATGATCCGCTCCCGCGGATCGCTCGGCAGATCGGGGTGCGGAATCTGCTCCGCGTACTCGTGGATCAGCAGGAACAGCAGGTCGTCCTTGTCCCGTACATGCGAGTACAGGGTCCCCGTCCCGACGCCGAGCTCGGACGCGAGCCGGCGGATCGTGACCTTCTCCCAGCCGTACTCGTCGATGAGCGCACGGGCCGTGGCCAGGATCTGCTTGCGGGAGGTCACGGGGGGTCGGCCGACGGGTCGGCGCGGTGCGTTCGATCGG
>NZ_BAAAUG010000276.1:0-2118 GCF_039533825.1 Streptomyces rectiviolaceus | reverse complement strand
GATTGCCGCCCTGCAGGACGGCAGCGATGCCGAAGACCGGCGCGAATTCGGTGACCCGGCGATGCTGGTGGCCGCGCTGACCTCGCACATGCTGGGCCGCGAGCAGACCATCACCGTCGCCGGAGCCGAAGACGCCGAACCCGCCGACGGCTCCACCCCGCCCCCGGACGCGGTGCACGCCGCCGCGGTGCAGGAGCGACTGCGCGCCTGGGCCCGCAAGGAACTGTTCACGCTGCGCCTGCAGCAAAGCGAACGCAAAACCGTCCGCGAGGGCGACGGCGTGTACACGCTGGCCTGGGACACCGCGAAGAAACGCCCCCGCCTGTCCGTGGTCGATCCCGGCTTCTACTTTCCCGACCTGCCCGACAACGCCGGGGACTCCTCCGACTACCCCGACACCGTGCACTTCGCGTGGGAGATCGACGGCGACCTGAAGGCCCGCACCAAGGCGAGGCTGCGGCGCATCACCCTGGAGCTCGGGCCGATCGGCACCCGCACCCTGTCCGACACGGCCGGTGAGCGGCCCGCGCGCGTGCCCGCCCTTGCCGACGACGGCTCCACCCCGCTGCTCCTGCCCGGCGACACCTACCAGCCCGAGGCGGGCACCATCAGCCGCCTCTACCCGTGGAACGACGAACCCTCCACGCTCACCTGCTACCTCACCGACGCCGAGTGGGACCTGGACGACATCAAAGCCGACCAGGACGTGCACACCCTGGACTACCGCTACGCGACCTTCATGACCCGCCCCGACGGGGAAGTCCTGGACCATCTCGACCTGCAGCTCGACTTCCTGCCCGTGATCCACGTCCCCAACACCGTCCCGGAGGACAGCCACTGGGGGGAATCCTCGCTGTCGCAGCTGATGCAACTGTTCGACGAGATGGCCGGCACCGATACCGACTCCAGCCTCGCCTCAGCCACCACCGGCTCCCCGATCCTGGGCATCGTCAACAAGGGCGACTCCGGACGGCGCGGGCGCGGCGAACCGCAGATGATGCATGTCCAGCCCGGCATGGTCGTCGAGCTGCAAGAGGGCGGCAACATCATCACCGTCGACACCTCGCCCCAACTCGCCGAGCTACGCAACAAGACCGCCGAACTCCAAGACCGGCTGTCCCTCAACGCGCGGATGCCCGCCGTCGCCCTGGGCACCCTGGATCCGACGAAGGCGCCCTCCGGGTTCTCCATCGAGCTGTCATACGGGCCGATGGAACCGCTGATGGACTCCATGCACCTGGCCCGCGACCACAAGTACCAGCTGCTGCTGAAGATGGTGCAGCGCCTGTTCAAGGCCGGGCAGCACCCCGACTGGACCGGTCCCGTTGTCGACGCCGACCTGATGTGGGGGACTTACAAGCCCACCGACAAGGCCGCCACCCTGACCATGGTCCAGGACGCCGTCGACAAGGGCGTCATGTCGCTGGAGACCGGCGTGAAGATGCTGGTCGACGTCGGATTCCCCATCGACGACATCGGCGAGGAGATCCAGCGGATCCAGAAGCGGCAGTTCGAGAAGGCCCGCGCGCTGGCCGACGCCACCGGCGACTCGAGCGCGGTCGGCGACTACCTGGGCATCGACATCGACCCCGACCCCGTCCCGGCGCCGCCGCCCGCCCCGAACCTGCCCGGCGAGACCCCACCGGAAGACGATCCCGAAGACCTCCAACCGGGCCAGCAGGGGAGCGGGGGGAACACTCCATGATTCCTGTGGTGTCCTTGATCTCAGGCGCGGGGCCTGGAACGACAACGAGTCTGGGAGGACTTGTACTGATGCGTCGCCCCGCGCAGCACCACACCCGCCCCGCCCTCGACACGGGCTGGGCGCACCCCTACCCGGCCGGCCTGTTCTCCCCAGTGTTCTACGCCGACGGAGACCCCGACCCCGCCGTGCCCCCGGCCCCCGCCCCGCCCAAGCCGGCCCCTCCCGCCGTTTCCGGCTTCAGCCAGGAAGACCTCGAGCGGATCGCGGCCAAGGAGAAGTCCCAGGGCGAACGCGCCGGAGCGCGCAAGGCCCTGGAGGACTTCGCCAAGGAACACGGCTTCAGCAACGTCGATGACGCCAAGACTTTCATCGCCGAGGCACGCAAGGCCCAGCAGGATGCCCTGTCCGAGCAG
>NZ_BAAAUG010000275.1:0-2253 GCF_039533825.1 Streptomyces rectiviolaceus | reverse complement strand
CCACTTTTCATGAGGTTCAACCGCAAGGGCACCACGAAGATCAAGTTTCTGCCGACGGTCGCATCGGCGGCACTCCTGCCGACCCGCGCGGAGATCACCGCAGGCAACGACCTGACCCAGGGCATCCACACCCTTGACGGGTGGACCATCGAGAACCAGGCCATCCCCACACCTGACATGGGGTCCACGTTCGTCCCGAAGATCGACGGAGACGACGAAGCCGCCGACTCCAGCCTGGGCTTCTACGAGGACAACACCCTCGACGACATCGAAACCGACCTGGCCAAGGGCACCACGGGTTTCATGTGCATCTTCTCCAAGGGCGACGTGCCCTCCGGCAAGGGCCTGGACGTGTTCCCGGTGAAGGTCGCCTCCAACTCCAAGCAGTACACGGCGGACAGCGAGGCCGCGAAGATCCTGGTCCAGTTCGTCATCACCGACCTCCCGGCGCAGAACCAGACCGTCCCCGCCGCTGTCTGACCACCCCTCATACCCCCGGTCGGGCCCCGGCGTATCTGGGAAGGGCGCCTGCGCCCGGCCGGGCCTTCCCACGGAGACCCACATGACGAGCACCACCAGCACTTGGGATGCGAAGAAGAAGCGTCTGGACGCCCTGAAGCGCCCTGAGCAGCCCTTCACCATCTGCGAGGACCCCGAGGTCCGTGAGCGCCGCAACCGCGCCAAGGCCGCCCACCAGAGGGCCACCGAAGTACTCGCCGACCTGCCCCCGGAGGAAGAGCACCGGGACCTGTACGAGGCGCGCGTCAAGGAGACCAAGACCGAACTCGCCGCCGCACAGAAGGCGTTCGACGCGGCCTCCGTGACGCTGCGATTCATCGCCCTGGAACGCCAGGAGTACGAGGACCTGGTGAAGAAGCACCCGGCCAGCGAGGTGGAAGAGGCCGCGGGCGAGGACTTCGCGCTGGAGACCTTCGCTCCCGCCCTCATCTCCGCCTCCTCGCTGGACGGCATGCCCGTCGACTACGCCCTGCACTGTCTGAACACCTGGTCGCCAGCAGACGCCCGCGGCCTGTGGAACGCCGCCTGGACCATCCAGCACCACCAGCGGACCGACCTGGGAAAAGGCTGATCGATGACCAGAAGCTGCGCGCCGAACTCGAGGTGTGCGAGCGCTACCGCATCCCGCACTCCCAGTTCCGCGGCCAGGGGGATGGCACCTGGACCGACCTCGACCGGCGCAAAGCCCTCGCCTACGCCGACTACGTCCGCCAGGTGTGCGCCCACTGCGGCACCCGGACCGCCGAGTGGGACGAGAGCGTCGGCGGCGACGAGGACGCCTATCGGGCCATCACCCACCGCTGCGTCGGCTGCCAGATCCTCGCCGACAAGCAGAAGACCGTGCCCGACGGCGACGACGGCTTCGGCGTGAAGGTCGCCCTGATCCCCACCAGCGTCCACGCCGCCCTCGAATTCGCCCGCACCCAAGACCACTAGCCAGAAGGGAGGCCACGCGTGTCCCAGTGGAACCTGAGCGTCCGCCTGACGGGGCAGGGCTCGAACCTGTCGAGCATGCTGCGCTCCACCGCTGGGGACGCACGCACAGCCTCCCGCGACGTGAACACGCTGCGCCGCGACATCAGCCGACTGCGCACCGAGGCCTCCCGCCCCCTCCGCCTGCGCCTGGCAGTGGACGGCACCCACCTGCGGCGCGACGTGCAGCGCGCGGTATCCGGTGCGAGCGGACAAGCCATCACCATCCCGCTCGGCGTAGACGGCACCCGCCTGCGCGCCGAAGTCCGCAACGCCCTGCGTACCGCCTCCGCCGGATCAGGCATCCAGATCCCGCTGCGGGTCGACGCACAGGGCCTGCGTGCCGAGGTGCGCCGCGCGCTGTCCGGCGCCTCCGGGCAGGCCCTGAGCGTCGACCTGCGCCTGGGCGACTCCATGCAACTGCGGCGCGACGTGCAGGCCGCCGTGCGCTGGGCCGCGCAAGGGCACCGCATCACCATCCCCATCGGGCTGGCCGACCCCATGCAGCTGCGCCGGGACGTGGCCGCGGCGGTGCGGTGGGCGTCGATGAACCACACCATCCGCATTCCTGTCGTGCCGGACACCAGCGCACTGCGCAACATCCCCACCCCCAGCCTGGGCGGCGGGTCCGGCGGCGGTGGTGCGGACTTCGGCCTGGCCGGCTTCATCCCCTTCGCGGCGGCGGCTATCCCGCTCGCCGCGGGCCTGGCGTCTACCCTCGCCCCCGTTGCAGGGCTGTTCGGTGCGGCGGCCGGTGGCGCC
>NZ_BAAAUG010000274.1:0-2283 GCF_039533825.1 Streptomyces rectiviolaceus | reverse complement strand
GCATCCCGGCACAGGGATGCGTCGAGAACTAGTGCTCAGCTGGGGCTGAGCGGGGGGAAATACCGCTGGGGGAACCTTTTGCTGATGGTCTCGTAGGGGACGGTCTCGGTGTAAACCGCGAGGTGCTCGAAGGCTCCGAAGAACCCCCCACCCTCCTGAGCCGACCGATGCTCACGTTCAGCGAGTACATAAGGCTGGATCGCTCGCCAAACGCTCTTGATCCCGGTGTAGTGAATGGCGACAGCCATGTCTTCGTCTATGACACCGCTGACGACCAAGACACCAAGATCCTGGTAGTAGCTGCCGACAAGGAAGATGTGATCGCGGGCAGGCGAGGGAAGCCTTGTGACGCCTAGGGCTCGGTTGTGTTCCTGCAAGGATACGAGTAGGTAGTCCCGGGCTTCGCGGAAGGCCGGAGTGCGTGAGCGGGCCATCATCTCACCGATGAAGATCAGCCAGTTGGTGCGGCGAGTGTCGGAAGCCTGCCGTTGCGCAGACAGTACAGCGACGATGACGGCACTGAGCGAGAAGGCCAGAGCGAGAACATTGACGGCGGCACTGGTGGCATCCACGTCTCTGAGTCTCGGCTGCGTCCGGGCACAGCGACAGTCCCCAGGAGCCGACAAGACGTGACGATAGAAGGGGACTTCACCTGAGCCCTTCGATCGCGGTCTCGCTCGTCAGCCCGACTCAGAGTTTGACTTTGAACCTCCGTCGTTCGTGCGAAGGGGAAGTTCTTGAGTTCGCTCAAGTTGGCTTCCCGAGATCCCATCCGATCTAGTCGATCTGGCGGGATCTTCTGGTTCTCGGAGGCGATTCCCTCACACTGAAGGAGGGGATCACGAAACATCGCCGACGCTCATCGGCCCCGCGGCCTTGGGCGGCGTCAGCCGCGGTGCAGCACAGGGGACCCCAGGCCGAGAGTGCAAACACAGTCGTCGCTCTCGGCGACGATGCTGAGAATGGCGACACCGGTCACGTCCACGGTCACCTCCACCGGACGGTTGATCTGCGCGGTCGCGCTCTTCAGCGTCTTTCCGTCCTCCCCGCCGCTCTTGAAGGACACCCGTGCGGGGGTGGCAGGGCTGTCGTCGCCGAGCCCCACGGTAACGGTGAGGCTCTTGTACCGTTCGTTGATGCTGTAGCTCAAGGTTTCGTAGCTGCCCAGCTCCTCGGCGGTGATGGCGTTGTCGAAGCGTTTGCCGTCCATGGTCACCGGCTTGTGCTCCATGTTGACGTAGCCCGCGCCCAGGGGATCGACATCGGTGAGTGGGACATCCTTGGCCGTCCTGTCACTCGCACTCGGTGCCGCGCCGTCGGTGGAACTCGGCCCGGGAGCAGGGGAGGCGGTCACCGTCGCGGTGACAGTGGCCGTGGCTGTGGCAGTCGCCGTACGAGCTGTGGGCGGCGTGACGAACGACGGGACACCGAAGAACCCCAGGGCGAGACCGACGACACCGGTGAACGCGCTCACCAGCGCGGCCATCTCCGCTCTGCGGCCGGGGCGCCGCGGCGCGGGCGCGGGAGGTGACGGGGGCGGCGTCGGGGGTGTGGGGGACGGCGCGGGTCCCGGCTGTCCAGAGCTCATCTTCCAACTCCCCTGTATGAAGCGTCTGTTGTGGTGTACAGGGCAGAATTCAACGGGATGGGAACGGGAACAGCAAGAACGCGCCGGGCAACGATCAGCCCTCCAACGGGCAACGATCTCCACAGGCCTGCCCAAATCGCTGACCAGTAGCACTCAAGAACAGCCCTGCGACGGGAGGGCGCAGCAGGGAGCGTGCGCCGGGGTGCAGGCGGGGGTTCAAAGAAGGCCTTCGTCTGATCATGTGCTCCGACCAAGGTGCGCGTGACCACGACGAAGGCCATGAGGGTGGTCTGTACGTCGTGGGCCCGACTTGAGAGCGATGACATTCCCTGGCCGGTCGGCGCCATGTCCCGCCTGACGGGCAGTTGGGAAGAAGGTTCGGCCGCTGCTCCCGCCTGGCGGGACGTACGGTTGATCGGGCTTTTCTTGCAGGTCAGGGCCGTGTGCCGTGGTCTGTATGACGATGGATATCAAGCTGATCACTGCCGGTCAGATGTACCGCTACTACCTGCGCCAGGTGGTTGTTGGTGACGGCCGCCGCCCGGCCCGCACTCCACTGCGCGAGGCCCAGGAACAAGCCGGTGTCCCGGCCGGTCGATGGATGGGCCGCGGCCTGGCCGTGCTTGGTCTGATGGCGGGCGAGGAGGTCACCGAGCAGCACCTGCGGAACCTGTTCGGCGAGAGGGGCCGGCACC
>NZ_BAAAUG010000273.1:0-548 GCF_039533825.1 Streptomyces rectiviolaceus | reverse complement strand
AGACCCGCACCCGCGACATACAACTCACCCGCCACCCCCACCGGAACCGGCCGCAGCCCGGCATCCAGCACATAGGTACGGGTATTCCAGATCGGACGGCCGATCGGCGGGGCGAGCTCGGCCGGGGCCAGCGGATCGCTCATCGTGGCCACCACCGTCGACTCGGTCGGACCGTAGACCTGCATCACCGTCCGCCCCGGCGACCACCGCTCCACCATCTCCCCCGGCAACGCCTCACCACCCACCACAAAACCCCGCAGCGACGGGAAGTCCCCCTCCGGCAACGAGATCAACATCGGAGCCACCAAATCGGTGTGCGTGACCTCGAATTCGGTGATCAAAGACGCGAGTTCCTCACCCACAGCCTGCTGCCCCGGCTGCGGCACCACCAACGCCGCACCCGACGACAACGTCATGGCGATATCCGCCATCGACACATCGAAACTGATCGACACCACCAACAAGAACCGGCAGCCCACACCCAGACCAAGCCGATCCGCATGCACCCCCGCCACACTCGCCACACCCCGATGCGAAACCACCACACC
>NZ_BAAAUG010000272.1:0-938 GCF_039533825.1 Streptomyces rectiviolaceus | reverse complement strand
CGAGGGATGGCGGCCCGGGACATCAGCATCATCGACGTCAGGTTGAGGCGCAGGCACTGGTCCCAGGCGTCCAGGTCCAGGTCGACCACGGTTCCGGACGGGCCGGCGACGCCGACGTTGTTGACCAGGATGTCGACCCTGCCGAAGGTGTCCCACGCCTGGCGGACCACATCGGCGCACTCCTGCGGGCTCGTCACGTCCGCGGTGACCAGAAGGGCGTCCGTGCCCCGCTCCGCCATGAGGCTCCGCGTCTCGGCCATGTTCTGCGGAGCGGAGTCGACCACGACCACGTGCGCCCCGGCCTCGGCGAGCAACACCGCGGCCGCCCTGCCGTTTCCGACGCCCGACGCACGCGAGCCGCCGCCGGTGACGATCGCGACCGCGCCCTCGAGACCGAAATCAATGGCCATACCGTCCTGCCTTTCTGTACGGGTGGCCCGAGAAGGGCGCGTGGAGCAGGCCGGATCGCTCTCGGCCTGCTCAGACCTGCCGGGTGCGGCCGGCCCAATAGCGCTCGCGCACAGCGCGCTTGAGGACCTTGCCGTTCGCGCTGCGGGGCAACGAGGTGACGAAGTCCACCTTCTTGGGCGCGCGGATGCTGCCCAGCGTCTTCTTGCACAACGCGATCAGTTCGTCGGCGGAGACCCGGCCGCCCGGATTGGGCTCGACCACCGCGGTGACCGCCTCGCCCCAGTCGTCGTGCGGAACACCGATCACGGCGCAGTCCTGCACCGCCGGGTGACTCCAGATCACCTGCTCGATCTCACTCGGGTAGATGTTCAGCCCACCAGAGATGATCATGTCTTTCTTGCGGTCGGTGATGAACAGATAGCCGTCCGCGTCGAAGTGACCGATGTCGCCGGTGTGCAGCCAGCCGTCCACGATGGTCTCGGCCGTCTTGTCGGGAGCCGCGTAGTAGCCCTTCATGACGAGATCCC
>NZ_BAAAUG010000271.1:0-780 GCF_039533825.1 Streptomyces rectiviolaceus | reverse complement strand
ACGCGGGCTGGAATTTCGGGGAGACGACGGAGGACTTCGCGGTCTCCTACGAGGTCGCTCCGGCAACTAAGGCCTTCCCGACCGGCACGTACCGCAACATCTCGGGGAACCTGGCCCTGTCCTACGGGCTGATCGCCGCAGGTCAGCAGGCGGATCTGCCGCTCTACCTGGGTTCGTATCCGATCACTCCGGCCTCCGACATCCTGCACGAGCTGTCCAGGCACAAGAACTTCGGGGTGCGGACCTTTCAGGCCGAGGACGAGATCGCGGGCATCGGCGCCGCGCTGGGGGCGGCCTTCGGCGGCTCGCTCGCGGTGACCACGACCTCCGGGCCCGGTGTGGCGCTGAAGTCGGAGACGATCGGGCTTGCGGTCTCGCTGGAACTGCCGCTGCTGGTGGTGGACATCCAGCGCGGCGGGCCGTCCACCGGTCTTCCGACCAAGACCGAGCAGGCGGATCTGCTGCAGGCCATGTTCGGGCGCAACGGCGAGGCACCGGTACCGATCGTGGCACCGAAGACACCGGCCGACTGCTTCGACGCCGCGCTCGAGGCGGCCCGGATCGCGGTCACCTACCGCACGCCGGTGTTCCTGCTCTCCGACGGTTATCTGGCCAATGGTTCGGAGCCGTGGCGGATCCCCGACACCGATGAACTCCCGGACCTGCGCGTGCAGTTCGCCTCGGGCACCAACCACACCGAGGACGACGGCACCGAGGTCTTCTGGCCCTACAAGCGCGACCCGCAGACGCTGGCGCGTCCGTGGGCGATTCCCGGCACGC
>NZ_BAAAUG010000270.1:0-2207 GCF_039533825.1 Streptomyces rectiviolaceus | reverse complement strand
CCGGCGCTGAAGGCCCTGGGGACGACCGGGCTCACGGCCGTTCAGATCATCCAGGTCCGGGCGCTCGTGGGAGCCGCACTTCTGATGCTCGTCGCCGCGACCGTGCACCGCGGATGCCTGCGTGTGCGGGCGCGCGACGTGTGGCTGGTCCTGCTGTACGGCGCCATCAGCCTCGCCCTGAACCAGGTCGCGTTCACCATGTCCCTGGCACGACTCCCGGTGGGCGTGGCTCTGCTGGTGGAATACCTGTCCCCGCTGCTGGTCGCACTCTGGGTACGGCTCGTCCAGCGCAAACAGATCTCCGGCCTGGTGTGGGCGGGGATCGCACTCACCCTCATCGGCTTGTCCCTCACCGGGAGAGTGTGGTCCGGTGGCGGCTTGGACGGGCCAGGCCTAGGGCTGGCACTCCTGGCCGCGCTGACTCTGGCAAGCCGATTCCTGCTCGCCGAGCGAGGCCTGCGCAGCTACGAGCCGCTCGTCATGTCAGCCTGGGGCGCCACCGTGGGTGCCGCGACTCTCACGCTGGCCAACCTCTTCGACCCGTTCCCGCTCGATGCGCTGGGGCGCAGCGCCGTGCTGAACGACTGGACCGTCCCGGTCTGGGTGCTGGTGATCTGGGTGGGAGTGGTCGGCATGGCCGGCGGCCTGGCGCTCGGCGCCGCCGCCCAGCGCCGGCTCCCGCCGACCTCGGCCAGCCTCATGCTGACCCTGGAGGTGGTGGCCGGAGCCGTACTCGCCTACGTGGTGCTCGGCGAGGTGCTGTCACCGGAACAACTGGCCGGCTCCGCCATGATGCTTGCCGGAATCGTGCTGGCGCAGCTCGCCGTCCTGGGTCGCCCGCGTCCGCCCGGCGGCCGGTGAGTCGACGGGGAGACCACTGACCTCGAACACAGGGAAATCCGCAGCGATATGTTCGAAGCGGTCGAGCGGCGCATCGGGGTCCACCGGCACATGCGGCCGCGCACCGGGAGCTGCCCGCAAGTACTGCTTCATGATGGGGGCGCGGCTCTCCACCGGAAGCTCGTGAAGCCGGACATCGAAGTCCCGGCCGCGCCTGATCACAGCCTTCCCGCTCGCGGCACGCACATTGCGGACCCAGTTCGCGTTGGCTCCCAGCATCGAAACGACGTACCGCCTGTCCTCGAAGGACACCATCATCACGGGGAAAGCGATCGTCCTGCCGCTCGACCGTCCGCGAACGCACAGAGTGACACCGCCCCCGCGCCCGCGCGCAGAACCGTACTTCCATCTCCAGTAGCGGTTGAGCAGTCGGACCACTGCGCCGGGTCGGTCACCCTGGTATATCGACCGCTTCAGCCGGTACAAAAGGTGCAACATCCCTCCACTATGGACCACATGGGCCCCGTGATCCGGCAACGAACGTTCTACCGGCACCGTTGAGGCCCTCAACTGCGCATTCCAGCACCATCACACCGATGCTCTGCCACTGCACAAGTGCCTCTCTATCAGCGGTGCATAGCCTGTGAGCGGTGTACACCCCGCGCTGCAACGCGTACCTGCTGACGTGTCTGCCCGCGCTCGCGAACCAGTACTGACAGGAGCGGACACACTCATGGTCGAATCCACTGTCGTTGGTGCGACAGAGGCGCGTGAGAAGGATGTACGCCGTCTGGACCGGGTGATCATCCGCTTCGCGGGTGATTCCGGTGACGGTATGCAGCTCACCGGTGACCGGTTCACTTCGGAGACGGCGTCGTTCGGGAACGACCTCTCGACACTGCCGAACTTTCCGGCCGAGATCCGTGCTCCTGCCGGGACCCTGCCGGGCGTCTCGTCCTTTCAGCTGCATTTCGCCGACCACGACATCCTGACTCCGGGTGACGCGCCGAACGTGCTGGTGGCGATGAACCCGGCAGCACTGAAGGCGAACATCGCCGATGTGCCGCGGGGCGCGGAGATCATCGTCAACACGGACGAGTTCTCCAAACGGGCGATGCAGAAGGTCGGCTACGAGGTGTCGCCGCTGGAGGACGGCTCGATGGACGGCTACAGCGTGCATCCGGTGCCGCTGACGACGCTGACGGTCGAGGCGTTGAAGTCGCACGGCCTGTCGCGCAAGGATGCGGGGCGCAGCAAGAACATGTTCGCCCTGGGGTTGTTGTCGTGGATGTATCACCGGCCGACGGAGGGGACGGAGAAGTTCCTGCGGGCGAAGTTCGCGAAGAAGCCGGAGATCGCCGAGGCGA
>NZ_BAAAUG010000269.1:0-2544 GCF_039533825.1 Streptomyces rectiviolaceus | reverse complement strand
CCAAGGGCCAGTACAGCCCGACTTCGGAAGTCGGCAAGATCACTAAGTCGACGCCGATGGGATCGCTGGACGCGCCCTTCAACCCGGTGTCCCTGGCCATCGGCGCCGAGGCGAGCTTCGTGGCCCGCACGGTGGACTCCGACCGTAAGCACCTCACCTCGGTCCTGCGCGAAGCTGCTGAGCATCCGGGGACGGCGCTGGTGGAGATCTACCAGAACTGCAACATCTTCAACGACGGCGCCTTCGAGGTGTTGAAGGACAAACAGCAGGCCGAAGAGGCCGTCATCCGCCTGGAGCACGGGCAGCCCATCCGCTTCGGCGCGGACGGCGCCAAGGGCGTCGTGCGCGACCCGGCCACCGGCGATCTCAAGGTCGTCCCGGTCACGCCGGAAACCGAGCCCCAGATCCTGGTCCACGACGCACACTCGACCTCGCCCACGCTCGCCTTCGCCCTCTCGCGCCTCGCCGACCCCGACACGCTCCACCACACCCCCATCGGCGTCTTCCGCGACATCAAACGCCCGGTCTACGACACGTTGATGTCCGACCAGCTCGACACCGCCATCGAGCAGAACGGCAAGGGCGACCTGGCCGCGCTGCTCGCGGGCGGCGACACCTGGACCGTCGTCGGCTGACGGGGTCGGTCGCTGCGCGCGGTGGCATCGTCTTCGCCGTCGGTGGCTCACCGCCCGGCGGCGTCCGCTCAGAGCGTCTCGCCGACCATGGTGCGGCACGGGCCGCGCGTCTGCCGGGCGCGGGCAACGCCGCAGCCGCACAGTGCCTAACTCGCCGACCGGGTCAAAGAACTCGCCGACGTCCTGTAGAGACCCAAAACGCCCCGGCTGGAGGAGGGAGACCAGCCGGGGCGCGGGGGCACCTGCGCCCTGGAGCTGAGCGCACACCCGGACATCATCGAGGTGGCAGTGCGCGACCGTAGTCCACACATGCCACACATGCCACGCATGCGAAACCCTGACCTGAACGGTGATGCCGGAGGGTTCGGCTGGCCCATGGTCAACCATCTCGCCCGCAGCACCACGGTCACCTCCCACAGGCCCGGGGGCAAGACTGTCCAGGCTCTGCTCGCCCGATAGCGACGCACCGGCGCCGACGGGCGACTACAGCTGCCGACCGGATGAAGGTCGGTCTGTGCTCTTACGCCGACGCGCGGTGGGCAACCCGGACGGGAGCCGTTTCTAGGACACCCGCACGGGTGAGTGTCCAGCTGGGCCGGGCGGGAAGACGCCCCTGATGAGACTCCTCCAGGCTGAGCGCGCGATGGAACACTGGATGGCCTGCCTGTGGGGCAGCCTCCGGCCACGGCGCCGGGAGCGGGGCGCGGTGGTGTCCATACTCTGCCGGGAGTGCGACGAGCGGGCCCTCATCCTGGAGCGCGGCCGCACAGTGGCCCCCAACGCCTTCACCGTGGAACTACCGCACCACAGTCACATCCAACTCGCCCCGGCACACAACGAGTTGGGCATCTATCTGACCAGCGAGGTGCACCGGCACGCTGCCGAACAGGGATACACCTTCGCCGGGCCCGTCGCGGTCGATCTCTGCCTCGCCGAGGAAGAAGGCGTGGGGCGGTTCCGTGTCCACAGCCGGATCTCCCCAGCGGCACAGATCTGACCAAACCTGCTGATACAGACGCAGAACTGCCGAGTGCCGCTTAAGCCCTCTGTAACCGGCTACGACAGTCGTTCCGTGCTTGGGCAGCAGGCGTTCCCTCCCGCCCTTCCCGCTACGGCCAAGGCCAACTACCTCCCTGTCGAACGGTCAAAAATCTATGCTGGCTGGAGTAGACATTGGGTGGTGGTGTAGTTATGGTTTCTCTCGTAACCAGGAAGTCAGCAGGGCCTGGCAGAGACGAACTGCCGGGCAGCAGTACCCGCAAGTGCAGTACGTAGGGCGGTGCGGTGGTGGAGTTCCGAAGCCAGGGTTGATGCAGGACGGCGACGGGACTGACGACCGGACCGGGTGGCCCGCAGTGATCAGGGGCCGCCACGAGCAGGACCGCAGTTCACGCAAGTGCAGTTCGCAGTACCCAGCAGTGCAGGTAAATGAGCAGCACCTCGGTGAAGGCGTCGGCTGCGGGCGCGCGCACCGGGAGGTTCGGCAGTGGGGTTCTAAGCCAGAGCAAGATGCAGGAGAGGCGACGGGGCTGGCTGCCGAAGGGTGACGCTCCATCAGGTCACCAGCAGTTCGCACCACCCAGCAGTACGCAGTTCCCGTAAGTAGCAAGTGATCCAAGAGGGATGAACGGAGGAACCAGGCGCCATCAGGATCGCCCGGGCGGAGTGTTGAGTCCGGGTACCGCAGGACATCGATAGTGAGGTGGTCTCCGGTCAAGCAACCGCGATCCCCGCAATCCCGACAACTTCCAGGTCGGGCCAGCGGAAACAGAGAGCCGGCGCAGCACTAGGGCCGGCAGATGGTGTAGCAGTTTCCTTCGGGGCCCGGGTGCCAGTACGGCACCCGGGCCCCTCCACGCGTTCCACAGAGAGGTGCAATGACCGCAGACGATTCCTTCGGCCGTCTCGA
>NZ_BAAAUG010000268.1:0-5583 GCF_039533825.1 Streptomyces rectiviolaceus | reverse complement strand
CACCGCGTTCGGTATCGCCCTGGCCGGGCAGATCGGCCCCCTGTCGGAAGCGGCCGAGGCAGAGAAGGCCTACCAGGACGCTCTCGCCGAGCACGGCAGGGGATCCGCGGAAGCAGCTGAAGCGGCCCTGGCCTACCAGCGGAAGCTGTCCGCGCTGCCGCCTGAGACGCAGAAGGCCGCCGTCGCCCTGTCCACGCTGAAGAGCGAGTTCAGCGACTGGTCGGACGAGATGTCGCAGTTCACGATGGAGCCGGTAGCCAAGGGCTTCACCATCCTGCAGAAACTGCTGCCCTCCCTCTCCCCGGAAGTCGAGTCGTTTTCCGGGCAGCTGGACCGGCTGATGAACGTGGCCGGTGGGGCGATCTCCACGCCCGGCTTCGACGCGTTCTCAACCAAGGTCGCCGAACTCACGGATCAGAAGCTCGACTCCTTCACCGATCAGGTCATCCACCTGCTCCGCGTCGCCTCTGAAGGGGGCGCGGGCGGTGGGGCGGTGGGGCAAATCCTGGACTACGTGCGGCAGAACGGGCCCGCCGCCCGCGATGCGCTGGACGCGGTCGGGGAAGCCGTCGGGGTGCTGGCAGAAGGCGCCGCCGACGCCGGGCCGGGCATGCTCACCCTGGTCACGGCCGTGGCGCGTATTGCGGGTGCTCTGCCCCCCGAGCTGGTCACGCTTCTGATTCAGATCGCCGCGGGCATCAAGCTGGTTCAGCTGGCCGCCGCGGGGTCGGCGGCCGCCGCGGGAGCCCTGACGCGGGTGAGTACCGCAATCCAGGTCATGGGTGCGCGCGCTGCAGGTGCAGGCGGGGGCCTGGCCGGCGTACGGGCCGGTATCGCCGGACTGTCCTCAGGTGCGAAGGCGGGCCTGGCCGCAGCCGGTATCGCCGCGATCGGTCTTGCGCTGCATGAACTGTCCGACCAGAAGCCGGTGATCGCGGTCGATGCCCTGTCGACCAGCCTGAACACGCTGGTATCCACGGGCAAGGTCACCGGCGCGCTCAAGACCAACATGAACGAGATGTCGGAGTCCATCGCGATGGTCTCCAAGACAGCATCGAACAACAAGCTGTTGAAGCTGACCAGCGATTTCGGGTCCTGGATCGGTATAGCGAGCGGTCCGGGGATCTCCGACGCGATCAAGCATGTGGACGCGTGGGACCAAGTCATGGCCACCAACGTCAAGAACGGCCACGTCAAGGAAGCAGCCGCCCAGTACGACCTGCTGCGTCGCGCCTGGAAAGCAGGCGGCGGCGACATGGGCCAGTTCAAGAAGCACACCGATGGCCACCGCAACGCCCTGGCCGACATGAAGTTCGAGCAGGACACCACCGCGAAGTCGATGGGCACGTTCGGGCAGGCCGCCCTGGACGCCGGCACCAAACTCGCGGCGCAGAAAGTAGACGCCGACGCCCTGCGTCAGAGCCTGATCGCCCTGAATGAGACCAACAGGGCCGCCCACGACGCAGAAACCCAGTTCGAGGCAAGCCTGGACGGGCTCAGCGAAGCGTTCAAGAAGAACGGCTCCACCCTCAACGCGCACACCACGGCCGGCCGAGCAAACCGCGATGCCATGTCCGCCGCGGCCAAGTCCCAGGACGAGCTGATCGCCTCCGGGCTCGCGGCGGGGCAGTCGTTCGACACCATGGTCGGCAAGTCCGAATCGCTCCGCACGACGATGATGAAGCTGGCCACGGACGCGTTCGACGGCAACACCGCGAAGGCCAGGACCTACGTCAACACGCTCCTTGGGACCCCCAAGGAAGTGAAGACGCTGATCAAGGTTGAGCGTGCGAACGCCATCAGCGGCCTTCAGGAAGTCCGGTCTGCGATCCAGGCCACCCCCGGCGCGAAGAGCGTCAAGGTCTCCACGCTGAACGCGGCCGCGATCGGCGCCCTTGAGAAGGTCGGATACAAGACCAGGACACTGCCCAACGGACAAACCGAGGTCTACACCGCCAACGGGCAGGCGATCGGCAGCATCGGCGCGGTCAGTACCGCCCTGAACCGCCTGGACGGCAAGACCGCCAAGACGTACACCACGCACTACACCAGTTACGTCATCAAGGGCAGCCCCGGCGGCCCCCCGTCGGGCAGGTACCTGGGGTCGACTGCGGGCCGCTCCGCAGACGGCAACATCTACGCAGGCGCCAAGGTGCAGCGCTTCGCCGAGGGCGGCATGCGCGAGAACCACGTCGCGCAAATCGCTAAACCCCAGCCTGACATGCGCATATGGGCGGAGCCCGAGACTCAGGGGGAGAGCTACATCCCTCACGCACGGTCCAAGTGGCCGCGCTCCCGCGCCATCACGGAAGAGACCGTGCGCCGCCTGGGCGGCGACCCTGAAGCCATCCAGTGGAACGCCGACGGCAACGTCACCGACTGGCGCTACGACCCGCAGTCCGGGTCCCTCTACAGCCCCTCGGACGCCGGATCGGCGGGCAACAAAACCCGCAAGGTCAAGACCAAGGTCAAGGGCAAGTGGAAGACGCGGGAAGTCGAATATTTCGACATCGGCGCGGTCGAAAAGAAGCTGAGGTCCGCCTCCAAGGCCACCGCCGCATGGAACAAGGACCTCGAGCGGGTTGCCGACCGGGTCGGCGGGGACGTCGCCCAGGCCCTGGCCGAGATGGGCAAGGAGGGCGTCAAGCTCGCGGACAAGATGGCCAATGGCTCCACCAAGTACATCAACGACATGGCCAAGGCGCTCCGCGGGCTGAAGAAGGAGGCCAAGGCCTCCCTGGGCGACTACACGCGGCAGATGACCGGCGCCACCAAGCTGAACAAGGAGTTCAGCGACGACCTCGCGACGCTCGCCGCGCGCGGCTACGGGGACCTCGCCAAGCAACTCGCGGCGCAGAACGACACCGCCGCCCAGCAGTTGGCCGACGCCGCGGTGAAGGACAAGGGCAAGGCGTCGGCGGCGAACAAGGCTGCTAAGGGTGCGAACAATGCGCTGACCAGCGAGCAGGTACAGCAGTTGGTCGCCATCATCGCCGCGATCACCAAGCCCGGGACCGGCATTCACGACGTCGCGGCGACCACCGGGCTCGGCGAGGACGAGATCGTTGCCACGGCGGGCAAGGCCACCAGCCAGATCAAGAGCGCGCTGGGCGGCCGCGCGGCGCGCTTCCTGACCGACCTGGGCAAGGCGCAGAAGGGCTTGGCGTTCGCCGACGGCGGCATCCGCTCGGGGATCTACGCCACCCGCGGCGGCGCCGTCACCTTCGCCGAACCGAGTACGGGCGGCGAGGCGTACATCCCGCTTGGCGCCGACAAGCGCCGCCACGCCCTCCCGGTCCTGAGTGATGTTGCCGGACGCTTCGGGCTGGGCCTGCGCGACGCATCCGAGGGCCGCGTCATCATCATCCGCCAGCCGGGCCCGCTGGTCGGCCAACAGACATGGCACGTCACCTCCGGCGGGAACGCCGCCGACGCGGCGCGCCAGATGGAAGACCGTTTCGGATATCAGATGCGGCGCCTGGCGCGCGGCGGAGTGGGAGCACGCGGATGAGTACTCCCGTCGACCTCGCCGACTACCAGCACCAGCTGGGGCCCGTCCTCATCGGCCGCGGTACCACCGTCGACATCCGCGCCATCGAGGGCCTGGGGCAGGTCGCGCTGCGCAGCTCGGATGTCGAGCCGCCCGGCGAGGACGGCCTGTGGCTGGGCCCCGACTACTACGGCGGCCGCACCGTACGCATCGACGCCGCGGTGAAGAACAGCGGGAACTCTGCGGCCGTGCTGGACACCGTGGCCCTGTTGCAGGACGCCTCCGACACCGCGGCCGTTCGCGGCCAGGCGGGCACCACCCTGGACCTCAGGGTGAAGTTCCCCGGCCGCCCGGCTCGGGTGCTGCGCGGCCGGCTGCGTAAGTTCGAGCCCGACCTGACGACCCTCAAGCACGGCTATGTGCCGCTCGACTTGGAGTTCCAGACCGCCGATCACCGGTACTACGCCGACACCTCGGACTCCACGTCGATGCCGCTGGGCGGGCTCACCGAGGGCGGGGTCACCTTCCCCCTCCAGATGCCTTTCACCATCGAAGGCGATCCATCCGCCGTAGGGCGCCCCGGCTACATCCAGGTCGACGGCTCGGCCCCGACATGGCCGGTGATCCGGGTCAACGGCCCGTGTGCGAACCCGATCATCACGCATGTCACCAGCGGCCGCACGCTCACGGTGCAGACCACGATGACCGCCGGCGAGTGGGTCGAGATCGACACCCGGCCCGGCTGGCGCACCGTGCTGCGGGAGAACGGCGGCAGCGTCCCGCTCGCGCCCACCTCCCGCATCGACCAGTTCGTCCTGACCCCAGGGCTGAACGAGATCCGATGGTCAGCAACCGACAACACGCTCACGTCCACGCTGGCCGTCACCTGGTGGCCCGCCTACAAGGCCCTGTAGGAGGCCCCGGATGGCACTGAAGACCACGCCGTTCGTCATCACCGGTGGCGAGCACGATGCCCAGCAGTTCCGCATGATGATCAAGGATTTGGCGCAAGGCAACCAGGGCGTCACCCAGGGCAGCCACCTGAAGGTCGCCGCACTGTCCACGCCCGGCGCCGGTGTGCAGGTCGGCGACGGATCCGCCGTCATCACCGGCGTGTGGGCCGCCGACCAGGGCTCCTACAACGTCTACAACATCGGCGCCGACATCGTGAACATCGCCGCGACCGGCGGCACGGGACGCTCCGACATGCTGATCCTGCGGGTGCAGGATTCCAACTACGAAGGCGACAAGACCCCGTCGACTTCCGCGTTCTTCGAGATCGTTCCCAACGTGTCCTCCAGTGCGACCACCGTGCCGTCCGGCTACAGCGCGATCCCGCTGGCCCGTATCGACATCCCCGCCTCCACGGCGACCATCACCAACGCAATGATCAAAGACTTGCGGAAGGTCGCCAACCCGAGGCGGGAGCGAATCCTCTACCCCTTCTATCCCACCTCCAGCCTGACGGAGATCTCCGGCACGTCCGAGACGTGGAAGACCCACCCTCCGCTGCCGTCAAATACTCCGGCCGGGAACATGCGCACCATCGCCATCCCGTCATGGGCCGCCAGCGCAAAAGTCGTCTTCTCCGTGAACGGGCTGCGCCTCGCCGACGGCAACGTATGGGGAGGCTTCCGCTTCATGCTCGGCACGGTTGAGGCCGCGCAGTGGGTCGGGATCGACGACAACCAGGGCACCGCGGCCCGCCGTGTCTATGTCGAGATGGTCGAGATGATCGACCTGACCACCACCGCCGGCGCGGCGATGCGCGGCACCAACCAGTCTTTCTTCTCCCGCATGCGCACCCGCTCCAGCAACGCGGGGAAGATCGGCATCGACGAGACCACGACGTTCAAAATCGATATTGAGTTCCTGGAAGGCCCGCTCTAGATGGGCCGCTGGCGCTACTTCACTCAGGACCCGCTGACCGGGGAAGTACTGCACTCGGCGCTACCGCTGTCAGGGGTGGACTTCGGCAACGAACTGAACGGGCCGGGGAGTTTCTCCGCCACGCTGGCCCCGCGCTGGGCAGCCGCCAACATCGACTCCCTCATGCCCGGCGCCCTGATCTATGCCGAGGCGGACAGCTTCCT
>NZ_BAAAUG010000267.1:0-2655 GCF_039533825.1 Streptomyces rectiviolaceus | reverse complement strand
TGCGCTGGGGCGGCCTCATCTGGGACACCACACCCGAGGACGGCGTCATCAAGCTCGAGGCCGCGGGCTGGTCGTCATACCTGGTCAAACGCCACGACACCCACGGAGAGTTGCGCGGCCGCGGCCCGTACACGTTCCAGGACCCGTGCGTGATTATCCGCGACATCTGGGCGTACGCGCAGGAGCAGCCGGACGGAAACCTCGGTGTGGTCGTCGACGCCACCACCTCGAACGCGAAGGCGGGGACGCTTGAGGAGCCGTGGCACTCCTACTGGTACGAGACTCCGGAGCTCGCCGACCTGGTCGACGACCTCGTCTCCGAGACCGGCGCTCCGCAGTACACCAACGCCTGTAACTACCAGTCCAACGGCACCATCCGCCGCCGTCTCGTCCTGGGCTATCCGCGCCTGGGGGCCCGCCGCAAGGACATCTCCTTCACCACCGGCGTGAACATCGTGTCTTCGCCGCCGGTTGGCTACAGCGGCGACGACTTCGCCAACGTGATCATCGGGACGGGGTCGGGGGAGGGGACCGCGAAGCGGTTCGCCGTCGACCCCGTCCGCGACGGGCGCCTGCGCATGGAGTCCGTCCTCGCCCTGCCCACCGTCAACGGGAACGACGTACTGGGTCGGCGCATAGCCCGGGAGCGCAAGCGGCGCCAGATCATGGGCCAGGTCGTACAGATCACCGTCCGGGACCACCCGGCCGCGCCGCTCGGAGCCTGGCAAATCGGCGACGACGTGTACGTCGCCGCTCACACCCCATGGGTGTCCTTCACCGGGTGGGCGCGCATCACCGCCGACTCCTACAAGCCCGGCGACAACCCCGACCAGGCGACCCTCACCTTGGCGCGCGCCGACTCTTTCCACTACGGCTCGGAGGCATCCTGACCATGGCCAACTCCGTGCCCGGAGAGATCGCCCGCCTGAGACGTCAGATCACGGAGGTCCAGAAGGGAGCCCGCGTCGCCCACGGCGCGAGCGTCGAAGATGCCGCGATCATCGTCAACGACGGCGGCGGCAGCATTCGCACCATCGTCGGCCTCCAGCCGGACGGCACAGTCGGCGTGCAGGCCGTCAACGGCCCCCCACCCCCGGAGCCCTCAGCGCCCATCGTCGCGTCCGTCATCGGCGGGGTGAGCGCCGCCTGGGACGGTCTGTTCGCCAACGGCGCGATCATCCCGATGGACTGGAACCGGGTCGAAGTCCACGCCTCGATCCTGGCTGTCTACGAGCCGATCGCGGCGACGCTCGTCTCCACCATCGAGACGGCGCAGGGCGGCACGGTCATCGCGCCGTGCGATACCCCCGTCTACGTGCGCCTGTTGGCCCGCAGTGCGTCCGGCACCGCGTCCGTCGCATCCGCTACCGTCGGCCCGCTCGGCCCGGCCCCGGTGGTCGCCACCGACATCCTCGACGGCATCGTCACCACCCTGAAGCTCGCCGACGACGCGGTCACCGCAGCGAAGGTCGCTACCGCAGCGATCGACGCGGACGCCCTCGCGAACTCCGCCGTCACCGCAGCGAAGATCGGCGCCAACGCCGTCATCCTCGGCAAGATCGCATCCGGGGCCGTCAACCTGAACACCCTGACCGGACCGCTGTCCGACCTGGCGACCCAGCGCTACGCCGACTACTTCCGTGACCCCACCATCTGGGCCAAGCTGTCCGGCTCCGGCACCTACATCGTCGACCCAGCAGCGACCGGCACGCCCTCCGGCGGGGGCGTCCTCACTGCGACCGGAGACACCCAGCTCGCCGGAACCACCCTCATCCCGCAGGACACCGACACCCTGTACCGCGTCATGATCCGGGTGCGGGCCACTGCGCAGGACCCCTCCGGCCCGGCGACCATCTACGTCGGCCTGGTGGGCGTCGCCGACGACGGCACGACTCTGGTCAACCGTGCGGGCGCCAACGCCACGTCCATGCACTACTACTGCTGCACCAACGGCGGCACGGTAGCCACCGCCGACGGGTGGAAGGTGTACGTCGGCTACATCCAGGGCCACTCCGGGGTCGGGGTGACCGCACCGGCAGGGCCGAACGCCGACCCGCGCGCGCCCGGCACCACCCACGCCGATGTCCGCTACCTGCGGCCCACGGCCTGGCTGAACTTCGGCAAGACGACGGCCGCGGTGATGGAGGTGGAGGCGTTCACGGTGGACCCGCTGCGCACCGGCGTCGTGAACTCCACCAACCTCGTCACCGGCAGCGTCACCGCGGCCGCCATCGCGACTGACGCGGTCACGGCGGGCAAGGTAGCGGCCGACGCCATCACAGCGCGGGAGATCACAGCAGGGTCCATCAACACGGCCGAACTCGCGGCCGGAGCGGTCACGGCAACGACGATCGCCGCGGACGCCGTCACGGCTGGGAAGATCGCCGCATCGCAGATCGCGGCCGTGCACATGACGGCCAACTCGATCGAGACCGCCTCGATAGCCGCGGAGGCCGTCAACGCCGGGAAGATCGCGGCAGGGGCCGTGACCACGGCGAAGTTGGACGCACTCGCGGTCACCGCAGACAAGATCGCGGCGAATGCCATCACCGTCGGGAAGATCCAAGCGGGGGCCGTGGACGCCGCGGCCATCGCCGCCGACGCCATCACCGGAAAGACCATCACGGGCGGCACGATCACCGGATCGCTCTTCCA
>NZ_BAAAUG010000266.1:0-2001 GCF_039533825.1 Streptomyces rectiviolaceus | reverse complement strand
GAACTCGGGCGAGACGGGCTTCATGCTCCTGCGCGGCCTGGAACTCGGCCAACTCCCGCCCACACACACCGACGGCGAACCGGCGACCCTGCCGGGCCACGGCACGGCAGGCCTGGGCATGCTCATTGCCGAAACGCTCGGCACGATGATCGGCTACGCCGACGAGAAGAGCGGCGACCTGGTCCACAACGTGCAGCCGCTGCCCGGCGAAGAGACACGGATCGAGGGCTCCGGATCCGTGGCGTTCGACTTTCACATCGAGAACGTCCACCACGCGCTGCGCCCGGACTTCATCGGCCTGATCTGTCTCCGGCAGGACCACGACCGCATCGCTGCGACCCGCATCGCCTCCTGCCGCGAAGCGATGGAACTGCTCAAGCCCGAGACGGTGCAAACCCTGCGGCGCTGCCAGTTCCACAGCAACTATCCCGGCTCCTTCACCAGGGAGACCACCGTGGAACCGGCACCGTCCGGCCCTCACCCCGTCCTCTTCGGCAGCGCCGACAAGCCGTTCATGCGCTTCAACTCCCACAACACCACCTCACTGAACAAGGCGGGCCGCTTCGCTCTTCGCACGCTGGCCGAGGCGCTCGAAGACGTCTGCCACGACGTGATTCTCCAGCCGGGCGACTGCGCCGTCCTGGACAACAACGTCGCGGCGCACGGGCGTTCGTCCTTTGCGCCCCGCTACGACGGACAGGACCGATGGCTTCGACGGTTCTACTCGATCAAGTCGATACCGCACTCCGTGCTGCAGATGATGAACGGCTCGCGCGTCATCCCGCCGATACCGGCCATCGAAGGCATCTGGTGAGGCAGCAGGAGAGCCAAGTGGCCGACCTCGACGCACTCCTGTCGCTCGCTGACTTCGAGCAGCACTGGATGGCCCATGCGGACCGGCCTGTCGCACAGTACGTGGCAGGCGGAGCGGGATCGGACGGTGTGGTCGCCACCAACACGGCTGCGTTCGACGACGTATGGCTGTGCCCGCGCGGGCTGCACGACGGCCCCGCGGAACTCGACACATCGGTCACGGTGTTGGGCCACACGCTCGCTCTGCCGCTCATACTCGCGCCCACGAGCCCGCAGCGGCTGGTGCATCCGGACGCCGAACTGGCCACCGGACGAGCGGCGGCCCAGCGCGGCCTGCTGTCGATCGTCAGCACCGACTCGCACTTCCCCTACTCCGAGATCGCGGAATCAGCGCCTGGCCGCACCTGGTTCCAGCTGTTCCCCTACCGCTCTCGCGCGGACGTCGACGCCACGGTCGAGTACGCCGAGAACTGCGGAGCCTCGGCCCTGGTCGTCACGGTCGACGCATCATTCCCGGCGCGGAGGCTGACCACGGTGCGGGCGGGATACCGGCTGCCCCCCGGCGTCGACTACGGAACCCTCCGCACCCTGGGAATCCTGCAGGGTGATCCACCGGCCGGCGGTCGGCACGAAAAGATCCCTGTCACCTGGGACGATCTCAAGCGCATTCGCGCCCGAACCTCTCTGCCGCTCCTGGTCAAAGGCGTGCTTCGGCCGGCCGACGCCCGACGATGCGTCGATCTGGGCGCTGACGCGACCATCGTCTCGAACCACGGCGGCCGCCAGCTGGACGGTGTCCTGCCGGCCTTGTTCGCCCTCCGCTCGGTCGTCGCGGCGGTGCCACGAACCCACCCGGTGATCCTCGACGGCGGGATCCGCTCAGGTGTCGACCTGGCCAAGGCGATCGCGCTCGGAGCCCGGGCGGTGTGCATCGGCAGACCGTATCTGTGGGGGCTCGGCCTCGGTGGTCAGCAAGGAGTGGAACGCGTACTGGACCTCTTGCGCACCGAGTTCAGCGACGCCCTCCTGCAGTTGGGAATCACCACGGTCGACGAGTTGGACGACACCTTCGTGACCACGTCGTGCCGACACATGCGTGGCTGAACCCAGCTGACCCCTCCAGAAAAAACATGACTACGAAGACACATGACTACGAAGACAAGGGAGCAACCGCACGGTGGCGACCCT
>NZ_BAAAUG010000265.1:0-5066 GCF_039533825.1 Streptomyces rectiviolaceus | reverse complement strand
CCCTCCTTGCGACGCCTGAGCCTCTACGCTCCAGTCGAGACCTAGATCGGGAGTGGCCAGAGACGGTCAGTGACTGTTTGAGATCTCTGTTCGTCGGCATCGGTGGGTTGGATGCCGGGGTTACTCCTGCGTGGCTTCGTTCGCTTTCAGCGACAGCGTTTGTCGATGAGTTTCAGCAGCAGTCGGCCACCAGCCGACTCGTGGATGTTCACGAGAAATGACGGCAGTGCCGGGTCGTCCAGGTGAACGGAGCGATCGACATCTGTGACGGGGCTCTGCCACTCGAGTCCGGATTCCCGCGATCTGGACGAAGGTGCGATGAGTGGCCATTTCCGATGGCGGGTTATTGGCCTTGAGGGCTGGTTGGGTTCTGCTCTTCGGGGGAGCGAGCGTGCAGGACGCGGCGAAGGAGGGCGGCCCCTTGGCGAGGGGGCCGCCGTCCTGGGTTGCGGCGGGTGCGCTCAGGCGGCGTGGCGGGTCTTACGGCGGCGTACGGCGAGGGCGGTGCCGCCACCGGCGGTGATCAGCGTGGCAGCCACGCCGGCAATCACCGCGGTGTTGTCGTTCGTGCCGGTCTCGGCGAGGTTGGCGTCCTTGGCCGCAGCCGACGAAGCGCTGTTGGTCTCGGCGAAGTTGGCGTCCTTGGCCGCAGTCGACGGAGCGCTGTTGGTCTTCATGGTCTTGTTGATCCAGCCCGCGTAGGCGGGCGCGCTGGTGTAGAGGCCGGGGCCCTGCGAGCACGGCACGTTCGGGGCACCGGGCCCGGAGGTGACGCCGATCAGCTCCCAGCGGCCGTTCCGGCCCTTTTGGACCTGCGGTCCGCCGGAGTCCCCGAAGCAGGCCATGGCCTTGGGCACGGTGGTGATCGTGCACAGCCGGGTCCGGTCCGCCCAGCCGGGCGCGCACTCGGACTCGGCGCCCCTGCGGGTGTTCAGCTCCTGCAGCCGGTCCGGGAACTTGAACTCGGTGTCGACGGTGGTGCCGAAGCCCAGGAGCCGGGTCGGCGTGCCGGGCTTCCCTGCCTGCTTGGCAATCTTGATGGGTTGCTGGGCGACCGGGCGGTCCAGGCGTATCAGCGCGATGTCGTCCTTGTTGGCGACCTTGTTGTCGCCGTTCACGTAGCCGGGGTGGACGAAGGTCCGGTCGATCTTCCGGACGGTGCCGCCGGACTTGCGGTGGTCGCTGCCGACCCGCACGATGCCGTCCAGCTTGATGCCCTCGACCTTCAGGCAGTGGGCCGCCGTCAGCACCCACTGCCGATCGATCAGCGACGCCCCGCAGTTCCCGTCGATCAGACCCTGCTCCGGGGCCGACTCCGGGATGGTCGCCATGAACGGGTAGCTCTCGGTGGAGTCCGACCCGTTGACGATGGCGCTGGCGCTGCCGGCCATAACGGTGACGCAGGCCGCGGCGGCGAGAGCGCCGATGGCAGCGGTGCGGGCGGTACAGCGACGCAGCGGCTTGAAGCTGAACACAGAGGGTTCCCTTTTGCTTGGTGGACCGTATGCATTCAGCCTCGTTGTCCGATGCCCGCCGGACCATCCGGCCAGCGGGCCGGTCGATGGTGGGGCCAGCCCCCCTCTGCACTGGGGAAAACCCGGCGCCCGGAGTGTGGCTTGCCCAGCCCCGTTCGCCAGGAGCATCCCGAAGCTGCCCCAGCAAGAACCGCAGTGCTGTCAAAACTCGTGAACATCACCCGACCGTCGATCGGGGCGCCTCCCAATCCCGTGAACAACCGCTGTCACGACCCGTGAATAAAGCCACCCTGCGCCTTGCTGGACGGAGTACTGGGATGCCCACCAAGCTAGGTAGATGCTCTTGCGCAGATGGTGGGAGGGGCGGCGACGGGCCTGGCAGGACCAGAGGTTGGCATCGCAGATGAACGAGTTCTACGACTCTCTCACGGAGTCGGACAGGGCGTGTTCCTCCCGTGTCGCTCTAGAGTACGGCCGCGCGCTCCGACCTCGATATCAGCCTCTTTTGAACGCGAAGGCCGCCTCAACGGACCCCTACTATGTTGGGCTGTCCTCGGCTTTGGGAAGCTTCACGCACGTCTCCAAGCGAGTTGCCCTAGTCACCGGCACGATGCTGTTGTCCGACCATGGTGTCGGCGAGGTTCACGAACTCGGCCAGGTGACTGAGGCTTACGGGGGGTCCCTATCCACACATGACATCGATTTCCGGCCTGCTCCTGCCCACGCTACGACGCGCTACGGGATGGTGACGGAGAATCTCGCCGAGTTGGGCCAGTGGCTTCTGAACGCCGAGCCGTTGATGCGCAGAGGGCTGGTCTGGTACGGGCCGGTCTTCGCCGAAGGAGAGCCTGGGGTAAGCGACGTGGATGCTGGGCACGCATCACGGACGGATCCTGGACCGCCGACGGTCATTGACCGGTCCATCGATTTCTTAGTGGAGAACGGCCGTGCCGTGGACCTATCACGGGACAAACCGTTCGCCAGCAAGGTGGTGCGGCCGGTCCTGGAAATCGATCTCCCTTTCATCGACAGCCTCAGCCTCAGCGATTTCGCACAAGTCACCAGCGATGAGTTCGACTCGTACAGACAGTTCCGCACGTTTCTCCGCTCGCGGCTCTTTGAACTCGATGACGCGTTGGAAACCGTTGACTCCCAGGTGGCCCTGGAACGAGTCGCGCTGTCCATCAGGGACGAGATGGAAGCTGCCACTGCGGAGATGAACCGAGCCGCCCGGTCCCAGGCCCTCACACGCTCCGGTGCCGTGCTGAGCACGACAAGTGCCGTCCTTGCTGCTGTCCGTCCCGATGCCCTCCAAGGCGCCCTTGCTGTCGGCTCGACGGTCGCGGCTGGCGCGGCTGGCCTTTGGCCGACCATCCAGGCATTCGCAGATGGCAGAGCCAAAGGTGCCCCGGGCAAGTGGCACTACGTGTGGGTTCTGCAGAAGAGGTCCTCCCGTTGACTTCTCTCGGAGTGCCTCTGCTACCAGGAGGACTTGTCAACTGCCGTCACCGTGGCGCTTCCTGAGAATGGCACCCCCCCCGAAGTCGTCCTCCGCGAAGCCGACGGACGCCTGTCCGCACCACTGGAACGCACCGCCCGCTGCGCCCAGAACCGCGCCCGCCTCGTACAGGCCCTTTCCACGCGGCTGGACCGCCTCACAGAACCCCTCCCGGCCGCCACGTAGCCGGGCAGGGACGCGGCCCATGATCCCAGGGTGCCGCTTCCCCGGGTCAGCGGAAGACCCGTTCGACTTCGCCTGACCACACAGCAGCGGGGCCGGACAGGATCACCCTGCCCGGCCCCGCTGCTCGTTCCCGTCTGCTCACCGGCTGAGGCGGATGCGCGGCCCCCACGCGAACTCGAGGTCGTCCAGCAGGATGACCTCCAGCTCCTTCTCCCACTGGCCGCGCAGACCGAACGGGTTGGTCTCCATCCGCTCCAGGATGACCAGGGTCTCGGGCTGCCCGATCAGCGCGTACCGGCCGTGCGAGGCGGGCCTACTGACCGGCCCGTACGCGCGCAGGAGCTCCTCCAGGCGGGCGCGGTGCTGTTCCACGAACGCCTCCAGGCGCTCGATGTACCCATCGCGTTCCGCGGTGCGCACCGTGCTCAGCGCGACGTCCAGGAACGCACCGTCCGGCCAGTGCCGCTCGCTCGAGGCGGCCAGGGCCCACGGGAACTGCTCCGCGGCCGCCAGGACGTCCTTCGCGTCCAGTGCTGCAGCCGGGGGCGGTTCCTCCACCAGAGCCTCCTCCGGGATGGGGGAGGCGTGCTTCCGAAGGTGGGTGAGCAGCAGGGCACGGGAGGCGGCGCGCCCGCGCTGCGCCGCCGCGGTGGTGTCGGCGATGCGCAGCAGGTAACTGGCGACGCCGCGGACGCCAGCGAACCAGCCGTCCTCGAAATGTCCCTCGGACCCGTGCGGGGCGCTGCTCTCGGAGATCCAGGTATGCGCCCCGGCGACCGCCCCGGCCTCCAGCTTCGACACGATGTCGTCCGCCTGCTCGTCCGCGATCCCGAAGGCGGCCAGGGCCTGGAAGACAGTGAACCTCGCCGCCGTGGCCTCGCCTTGGTGGTGGCTGATGCGGGCCAGCTCCTGGCCGTACGCGTCCGCGTCGTGCTGCTCGGTGCTCATGCTGCCCACTCCAGTCCGAGGTCGGCCAGCGCGGCGAGCTTGTCGGCGGTCAGCTTGGCCCGGCGGCGCGGAAGGAACCGATGCTCTCCTCCCGCATCTTCATCTGGCAGCACGTCACCAAGCTCAGTCTGAAGGAAGTTCAGCAGGTCATCCCGCTCTACCACCCCGTCTGGGCCAGGGCCGATCCCGCGAACATCGCGTTCGCTGACCGCCACGCAGCACACGGCAACTTCCGGAACTGGGCCCGCCTCACCGCCCACACCCTGACCGCACTCGAACGGACGGGGCGCGACTACCCCGACCAGGAAGTGCTCCGCTGGGCCTTCAGCAGACTGGGCAGTTGGCGGGACTGACTGCGCAGCTTCACTGATCCTCGACAGTTGTCACTTGTCGGCGAGCGGTGAAACTGCACAGTCGTCACGGTTCTGACGTGGTGCTGTGCAGTTTCGGTGAGCGGGTCTAATGGTGGGTCTGCTCACTAAATCTGCGCAGTACCAGGGGCCGTTAGGTGTTCTGACTTGCGAGGGTCGTCGGCCTACCCGCCGCTGCGCAGGTTGGTTGAGCACTGCGCAGATTCAGCGATCGCTGAAAAGTGAAGTGCAGATTTTGGATTACATTGGTGGGGGGCTGTAATTCCAGAGTCTATCTTTGGCTTCAAAATGAAGCACTCTGGGCGGTGCCCTCCCGAGGGAGGGCACCTGGCGGTTGCTCAGTCTACTCTTGATGGGCTCGGCTGGGTGGCTGAATCACCCCCACCCCCTTGCTGCTGGGCCGTTAGGCCCGGGTCCTGGAGGCGAAGCCGGAAGGGCTGTTGAGTGGGGGAGCGAAGCGGACTCACTGGGCCGGAGCGCAGCGAGGGCCTGCACTCCGGGAGCGCAGCGGACGGAGTGTCACCTGCCTTGCGCAGCAAGGCAGGTGAGCGTGGGGCGCAGCCCCACGCCTCCGCTTCCGCGGAGCGG
>NZ_BAAAUG010000264.1:0-3263 GCF_039533825.1 Streptomyces rectiviolaceus | reverse complement strand
CGCGGCGGCCGCAGTGATGACGGCGCCCATCAGGTCCAGCGCATGCCGATTGCGGCCAGCTGTTCCATCCGTTCGGGTGTCAGTGTGGCGGCTCTGCTGCGCTGATTGCTGATCCAGGCCCCCAGTTTGTGCTCCCGCTCCTTCTGGTCCTCGCCGACGATGATCCGTTCGATGTGCTTGCGCGGGACCTGTAGGTGGCCTTCGCGCTGGTAGTACTGCTTGGCGGCCTGGTAGTTGAGCGCCCATTTGTCGGCTTGGGTGCGGCGCGGGGGCGGTTTCTCGTCCTCGGTGGCGGGTTGGATTCCGAGGACGTGTTCGCACATCCACTGCTGCACGGTGGTGAGTTGTTCCCACCTGAGCCGCACCGATGTCACCCATCGCCCCAGGTCCTCGCCTTGGCGCAGGACTTCGCTCGCCGTGGTGGGCAGTGTCTCGCCCGCGTCCAGGTGTATCCGGACCAGGTGGAAGCACCGCTGCCATGTCACCGGCCAGCTCGGGCACCAGGACGCGTCGATCTCCTCCAGCTGCTCGCGCCGCTCGTCCGAGAGCGCCCCGGCCGACGACTGAACCGGCAGCCCTTCGGCACGCCGCCGCTCGACCTCGGCAGCCTTCCGGGCCGCGGCCCGCGCATTCTTCAACCAGATGCCCACCGCCGCCCCTTGGAACGTGGCGTCCAGGGGCGCTAGGAGGTGCCCGTTCTTGGCAGCCCAACCGCGCGCGGCGGCCAGGCCTTCCTCCCACGCGACGTCGAAGTGCGACCAGATCATGCCGAGCTTCTCCAGCTGCGCGACGCGGTCCTGGTCCATCTCGCCGCGGGCGTAGAACCGGCGGGCGTCGGCGGTCCACTGCCCCAGCGGGAAGTTCGCGAGCGAGGCCGGCCACACCGTGGCCTCCACCTCCTGGTCGTCGACGGTCGGGACGCGGAACGTGAACGGCACCTTCAGGTCGCCGTGTTCGCGGGCGTAGATGACGGCGGCCTCCACCGCGCGCCGCCAGTGCTCGTGCTCGGGGTTGAGGACGCGCAGGTTGATGAACGCGGCCAGTTGCGCCGGGTCGCGCGGCACCGAGAACTTCAGCAGCTTCCGCGCGGACGCCGACGGGCCACTGGACCTGTTCTCCTCGCCCCCGCTCTCCTGGGCCTGCTCGGTCCTCTGGACGGGCTTATAGGCGCTGGGGGCCTGCTGCTCGGCGAGTTGCTCCGCCACCCGGGCGTCGTGCGCCCTGAGCGCTTCCAGCAGCTTGGCCAGGCCGCCGAACGCCCGGGAGGTGAGCATGTTGTCGGCCGTCTCGCCCGGCCCGAGCAGTACCGGCACCACGAGCGAGGCGACCTTCCCCTCGCCCGGCTGCATCCGCAGCGCGCGGCCCACGGCCTGGACGAGGTCGGGCATGGAGCCGCGCACGTCTGCCCAGTAGACGGAGTCGCAGTTCTTGATGTCCACGCCCTCGCCCAGCACCTTCACCGAGCCCAGGAAACCCTTCTCCACGACCGTGCTGTCCGTGGCGGTCCCGGCCGCGAACTCCCCGAGGACCCGCCGCCGGTGGCCCGGCTTGTGCTCGCCGCACAGCCATTCCGCCCAGATCGTACGTGGGTGCAGCTCGGGGTCGGCGGCGTGCAGCTGGGCGGCGACGTCGGGGAGACCGGCCGCGAACGCCTCGGCTTCCTTCACCATGTGGTGGAAGACGAGTGTGCGCCGGAAGCCCTCCTCCGACGACGCCTTGAGCAGCGCGGTCTGGAGGGCTGCAAGCCGGACCCCACGGACCTCGTCCGAGCGCCCCTGCGCACCCAGAAGCTGCGCGGCCTGGAGCTGGGTGTCGGTGATGTCCACACACACCACCTGGTACGGCGCGCAGATCCCCCGGTCGATCGCCTCCGACAGCGTCAGCGTGTAGCAGCGCGCGCCGAACGGCCCGTCCGGGTCGTCGTCCATGCTCGCGACCAGCTCGCCCTGCGTTCCCTCCTGGTCCTCGTCCCCGAGCTGCCACAGACGGGGCGTGGCCGTCATGTAGAGGCGGCGCAGGGACGGGATGCGGGTGTTGTCGTGGACGACGGCCCAGGGCTTGCCCAGCCGCCCCGACGTCCGGTGCGCCTCATCGACCACGATCAGGTCCCAGCCCGGGAGGCCGGCGGCGTGCCCCCGTTCCAGGGTGCCGAGCCCGAGGGAGGCGTACGTGGCGAACACGGTGACCTTGTCGAACGGCCGGACCCAGTCGACCAATTCCTTCACGTCAGTGGTGTTGGGAAAGGACACGTCCTCGCCCCGCAGGGACGAGACCCCGATCATCGGGCCCGTGCGGCCGCCCTCACGCCACGCGGCCTCGGTCTGGGTGAGCAGGTCCAGCGATGGGACGAGCACCAGCACACGGCCTGCGTGGAGCTTCTCTGCGCTGCGGGCCGCGACCCGGGTCTTGCCGGACCCGGTCGCCATGATCACCTGTGTTCGAAGCCCTCGCTCAGGAACAAGAAGTGATCGTGCAGGCAATTCGAGGGCACGCACGATCGCGTCAATGGCTTCTCGCTGGGCGGCCTCGCGATGATCAGCATGCTCGGTCGACATGTACTTCTGCCCTCCTGTTGGGATCTCCCGGCGGAGTAACAAGCCACCCGATGAGCTAACTTGAGCATTCGCACGGCTCCTGATCGAGGTACATCGATATCGATCGCGTGCCATCGAGAACAGTTCGGAGTTCCATTGCTGGAGCTATCCGAGTCCAGAGTCTATCCGTATATTACTTTGAAGCAAGCACAACTCTTGGATTTCCGATGGGGTGGGGAGAATGCAGACAGGTGGCATCGGCGCTGCAGCCGACCGTGAGTGGATCATCAAGAACGCGAAGGGGAAGAAGTTCGTGTACGACTCGGCTGCTGAAGCGTTCGAGGAGTTGGAGGAGTACGGAGACGGCGCAGTAGTGCTCACCCGGCTTGTGTACCGAGGCATGTTCAGGACCAAACCGATAGAAGACTGGCAGCCGGTGGAGCGCCCCGCATTCTGACCCCTCAGGCTGCCTCCGCCCGCCTCCTTGCTACTGCCCGTCAGGCCTGCGAACCCCAGTCCAGTAGCTAGCCTGCCTGCTTCAGTGGGCCTTGAGGGTCCTGGAGGCGGAGCCGGAAGGGCTGTTGAGTGGGGGAGCGAAGCGGACTCACTGGGCCGGAGCGCAGCGAGGGCCTGCACTCCGGGAGCGCAGCGGACGGAGTGTCACCTGTCTTGCGCAGCAAGGCAGGTGAGCGTGGGGCGCAGCCCCACGCCTCCGCTTCCGCGGAGCGG
>NZ_BAAAUG010000263.1:0-1271 GCF_039533825.1 Streptomyces rectiviolaceus | reverse complement strand
AGGTGCAGGTGATCGCTGGGCTGCTCGACGGTGAGGCCGACAGAAGCCGCGTGTGTTGGTGAGAAGCAACGAACGTACGGTCGCCTGTGCGTGCGCCTCATCCATGGACCGTCAGACAGGTCGGTCGATCGTTCGTTCGTGGGGCCGTTCGATCACAGGATCCATAGTTGGTTGGCTCGGTGGGTGGATTGCTTGCTAGGAAGTTCCATCGATGGAGTCATCGTTTGATCGACCGTCACATAGTGAGTGAGTGAGTGAGTGAGTGAGTTAGAAGCATCGTTCGTCACGTTGTGCGTCCGCAAGTGTGTTGCGTACTGAGCACGTACGAAAGTTTGCTACATAGTCCGTTGGTTTGATTGATCTGCTGTTTGCCTGGACGTTAGCTCTATCGAAAGTTGCAGAGTCAGTTGTGTCAAACGTGCTAGCCAAGGCTCTATCATTCGCTCTAATCAAACAGCTATAGAAGCATCTAACGTAAGTTGCAGCGTCACATGCTATGTAACACTCATACGTGTAGACATCATTGCAAGTGTCGTAGCAGCCATAGAGATACTGCTACAGACATTGCTCGTAGCAGTTCACGATGCTGTAGTCGTAGCACGCATCAACATATCGCTCGCTCTGGTCAACAGAACATCAATCGTTGCATCTATCGTTGTATCTGCAGGTCAACGAGATGATGAAGCTCCAAAACTGATGCCGGAGGATGAGCTGCCGCCACGGTATCCATCGGATCAGAGAGACACGCAGGCGGAGGCTCAGGGGAGTGGCACCCCTCAGTGAAGCCCTTCAGCCGCGGCCCGCAGGAGACCCGCGCTCATCTCGGAACAGCTCCCTGAAGCCGCCGACAAACCGTGTGAACGTGTGCTGTCACCACTGTCCGCTCCCAGCCCGCAGGACGACCAGAAGTGTCATCGAGACACGGTTCGGCAGCCATCCGGAGAGCTCACAGAAGGCAACCAACACCCCCCGCCTGAACGACGCTGGCCGAGCCAGGATGCATCTCGCCGCCACGGCAAAGCGGAAACGGCTGCTCGGATCCTCGCCGTAGGCCATTCTCCGCTCGCCCGGCTCCCACCGGATGGGGCCATCAGTAGCCTTGGAGCTCCAGGAGCACCGCATCTCGTCGCCAACAAAGTCGTCTCCGTACTCCGTCAAGCATCGAGACGCCTCCAGCACGGCGGGCCTGTGTGGGTGGTGAGCCTGGCGACTCTCCAGCTGTGTTCGGTCGTCCTTCAGCGCTGGCACACCCGATTCCGTTCCTGCAACTC
>NZ_BAAAUG010000262.1:0-1387 GCF_039533825.1 Streptomyces rectiviolaceus | reverse complement strand
TCCAGCGCGCCCAGGGGCGGACCCTGACCGATGAGGAGACCGCCGCCGCCTTCCTGATCACCCTGGTTGCGGTGAGCGACATGGTCGACGGGGCGCTGGCGCAGAACCTCCTGGGGGAGGAGCAGCACCGTCACCTGCGGGCGCACCTGGACGGTATGAGGCGGGCACCCGACCTGCTGTCTTGAATATGCCGTGGGCATCAGCGCAGTTGAGGGGGCATGCGGACACACCGGCCGCTCACACACCGCTGATCATTTGACACAATCTGTTCAACTGGCGCCCCACCCGTGCCATTATGGGCGCTCCGGAACACCGCCGGAGTCACATCTTCCGGCCTCCGGCGCGCGCCCCGACCCCACGCGGACGCCCCACGCGCCCCAGGCCGCCTAGGGGACGGGGACACCATGGGCCGTGACGAAACCGCGACCGCCCGCCTGCGTGAACTCAACGCGCACTTCCGCGAGCATCCCCGCACCGGCCCAGCCGAACGCCACGCCCCCACCGTCACCTCCTCCGCGCCGCTCAACATCGGCATCCTCGATCACATGAAGGCCTGCGTCGACGAAGTCGTCCAGCACGCCCGCGCCACCGACCCCGCGACCGGTCCCGCCCCCGCCAAGGTCACCAGCCTCTACGACTGGTTCCGCGAGCACACCGCCCACGCCGGAGACGAACAGCAGCGCGTCCGCGAAACGGTGATCTACCGTCAGGGACTCGAGCACGCCATCCTCCAGGGCGACACCGACGTCGTGTGCACCCATCCCTGCCCCGGCTGCAGAACCTGGGGACTGCAGTGGGACCGGGCCCGCCGCCGCGCCCTGTGCCTGAACATGGACTGCCAAGACCGATCGGGAGGAGGCAGCACCTGGAGCCTGGGCCGCATCGCCACCCAGCACATCACCGCCCAGGAATCCCTCCGACGGCGTGCAACCTGAACGGCGGTTCAGTGGTCTAGCCTCCATAACCCCCACAACTGCATACGCCACACCTGCCACAACACCCGTCATCGGCCGCGGAGCTGCGAACTCGGCCGCCCGGTAATGGGAGTACGTCATGGCCGTCGCGTTCCACACCCCGATGCCCACCAGAATCCGGGACGGGGTCACGTTCAAAGAGGCGTCAGTCCTGCTGCGCAGGACTGGCCACCCTCGGTCGAAGGGCACCCTGCAGCGCTGGGCGCAGGAGGAAGGGATCACGACCGAACGGGTCGCCGGGACCGACTACGTATCCTTCACGGCCATCCTGAAGTTGCATGCCGTAAGAGTGCGCGGCGACGACAACTGAAGAGCACGCCACGCCAGAGCCCTGCCCCCAGACCCCGGGCGAGGGCTTTTCTCATGCCCCCACGTTACTTCTATTGCGTACGTAATAGATGAAGCGCTAGGGT
>NZ_BAAAUG010000261.1:0-602 GCF_039533825.1 Streptomyces rectiviolaceus | reverse complement strand
TGGTGATGGACGCGGTCCTGTTGGTCGGGGTCGACGTCTTGATGTTGAGGATGGTCTTCCACGGTGTGCCGTACTTCGGCCCCCGGCTGGCCCGAGCCGCACGATCCATGGTGGAGAACCGCACGACCAACCCGGTTGCCCGAGCCGTCGTTCGGGCGGGCGCACCAACGGCGCGCGAGCAGGAGAACGTGCCCCGCGGCCCGCGCACTGTCCCCACTCCCGGCCGCGCCATGACCCAGGACAGGGACGTTCTGTTCGCCGCGTACGGACTGAGGACGCGGCAGCGCCCCGGGCGACTGACCACTGATTCGGCCATCGCCCAGACACAGCAGGACGCGCAACGCCGCGCGCGGCTCACGGCCGCGCGGCGGCAGGCCCACGCCGCCAACCCCCGCCCCGCACCGGCCGCGCCGAATCCCACTCCCCCGGCTCCCGGTCCGGGGGCCGGCGGGCCCACCCCCTAGGAGGTTCACTGATGTACTCCCTGACCCCCGGCTATCGTGTCCCCGCCATCCAGCGCGGGCTGAGCCCCACAGAGATCGTCCTGACCAAGGTCAACGCCGGGGCAGGGAGCGCCATCCTGGCATCGGCGATGGTCAGCC
>NZ_BAAAUG010000260.1:0-2795 GCF_039533825.1 Streptomyces rectiviolaceus | reverse complement strand
CATCCTCAACTTCATCTCGCTGGGCCTGCGTGTCATGGCGCTGGCGGTCGCCGCGGCCCTCCTCAAGGAGCAGCTGCACCTCCTCAAGGCGCGCATGCGACGCGACGCTGCCCGAGCCCGCCGCCTGGCCGAGCAGCTCGGCCAGGCGGGCGTCGACCCCAAGTTCCAGGCCCAAGCCCTTGAGGTCGCCGCCGCGTTCGAACGCGTCGCCGAAGCCTCCGGCGAAGTCGCGGCCGCCGCCGACCAGATGGAAGCGAACGCTCAGTTCGTCAAGGACGCCCACGACACCGAGTACGGCGGCATCTACGAGCGTGTCAACGCCTCTCCCTACGCGCAGCCCAAGCCCGGCTTCAACGAAGTCCACTAACCCCCCCACGCCCCGCCACCTCACGAAAGGACACGCCCGTGGCCCTCCTCGACCGAACGCCCGCCCTGGCCCCTACGGCCGGGCCGCGGATCGTGCCCGCGCGCAGCATCCGCCGCCGCAAGCGCCTCGAACGCCTCACATACGGCGCCATGGCGCTCGGTCTCGCCGTCGGCCCCACCACCGACTACTGGCCCGCCCACCTCGGCGCGGCCGCCGTCGCCGGACTCGCCGGTTGGGCCCTGTGGCGCAAGTGGGACCTCGAGCCGCTCGGCTGGGAACTCCTCAAGGACGCCCATCGCGTCCTTCCGTTCCTCACAGCGTCCGCCGCCTACCTGACCAGCCTCCTGCACCCCGGCACCCCCGTGTGGGAGTGGCTACTCGCCCCCGTCTGGGGTGCCGTGATGGCGTACACGACGCCCCTCACGCACTCGGCCGGCCTGGTCCCCGAACTGCTCCCCTCCGAGATTCCCGCCCCCGATACCCAGCCGGTGGCGTTCACCTACCCGCAGCACCGGGCCGCGCAGTGGGCCACCTCGAAGAAGACCGGTACCAGCCTGCTGACCAACGTCACCGTGTACCAGTCGCCCGATGGGCAGCCCATCCCCGACTTCTGGGGCATCGTCATCGCCGAAGCCGGCGAGGAAGTCCCCGACCTGAACGCCAACGCGCTCGCCGCGGTGTTCGACCTGCCCCCAGGCACCGTGCAACTCGCCCTGATCCAAGGTTCCGGGCCCGGCCGCAAGCTGTTGATCGCCAAGCCGACGCTGCAGGCGCTCGAGCGGAGCGACGATCCGATCCAGCGGACCTGGGACGAGAAACTCGCCCACAAGAACGGGCCCTGCGCCCACATGCTTTTGAACGACTACAAGGTCGAACCGAACCGGATCGCACTGCGCACCAGCGCCCCCGAAGGCCAGCTCATCCAGCTCAACCAGAAGCTCATCGCCCGCGCCCTGGAAATCTCCGACGCCTCCCTGGTCATGGTCGAGACCGACGGGCTCGGCGAAGGCCTCATCTCCATCTACAAGACCCACCCGCTGATGAACGTCCGCGAGGCCACGATCGAGGACCTCACCATGGCCGCGGACGGCACCATCGCCCTGGGCATGCAGCCCGATGGACGAGTAGGGCGTGTCCCGCTGTACGACCCGGTCATGGGCGCCATCACCGACCTGTACGTCGGCGCGCCCGGCGCAGGGAAGTCCGTCACCCTGCTGCACCTGCTGGCCGCCGAGCGGATCAGCGGCATCGTCTCCATCGCGGCTGACGCGCAGGACGGCATGTCGCTGCCCGAAGCCGACGGCCGTATCTATCACTTCGGCAAGGGCATCGCCGCAACCGCGGCCACGCTCGCCGCCTCCAACGACCTCGGCAAGTACCGCGAGAAGGTCAGCGCCGCCAACGGGTGGGGGTCCTTCGAGCCCGGCAGCCCCTGGCCGATCGCCAACGACACCCTGGACGAGCTCAACCGCATCCTGTCCGCCGACTCCACCGTGCCCCGCCCCTTCCGAAAGTGGGTCACCGGCCTGGTCGGTGACAACCAGTCCACCGGCAGGAAGCTCGGCAAGGGCATCCGCTTCGCCGCGCAGTCCATCCACCTGGCTGACCTGGGCGACAAGGACCGCATCCGCGCGAACGCGAAGAACGGCACCGTGTGGCTGGGCCGCACCAACTCCTCCACCACCCAGCACATGGCTCGCGACGGTGTCCTGCCGCCCGGTGTGGAGATCGAACCCATCAAGCGCTACTTCCCCACCGGGAGCGGCAGCGCCATCGATGCCGCGTTCGAGGGCAAGGAGGTGAAGCACGGGCCGATCACCGCAGGCACCGCCAACATCATCAACGGCGGCAGTCTCTTCATGAACCGCACGTGGAACGCCCACAAGGAGAACAAGACCTACCCGCGGCTCATCGCGTTGATGGAGAGCCGCCCCATGCCCCGGCTCGAGGGCGAGGAGCACCGCGTCTTCCAGGAGTCCTACGCACGGTGGCTTGACCAGGCCGAGCAACTCCTGGCCGGCGAGGGCGAAGAGGGTGGCAGCGGCGAGTACACCGCCGCGGAAGCCGCCGAAGCCCGCGAGCTCATGGACACCGACGAGGACGACGACGCCCCGTCGGTCGGCAACATCAAGGACCGCATCCTCGACGTTCTCGCCGACGGCCCCATGGCGCTGAAGGACGTACGCAGACGGCTCCCCGGCGTTGCGCCCGGCAGCGTCAACAACGCCATGGGTGAACTCCACAACGACGACGGCCTGGTGCGGCCAGTCAGTCGCGGCGTCTACGAGATCGTCCCCAACTAACCCGCCCCTACCTGAAGGAGAACCCGCTCCGTGACCCCGCCCGAGCCGTACCAGCAGACTCCCGCCACCACGGCCGGGCAGCGCCAAGCCGCCAAGGAAGCCGCCACAGAGTTCTTCGGCACTGT
>NZ_BAAAUG010000259.1:0-3496 GCF_039533825.1 Streptomyces rectiviolaceus | reverse complement strand
CTTCCGGCTGCTTCGGGCGGGGCCTGTATCGCAGCACAGGCCCCGCTCCCGAACGTGGCGGCGTCTGTCCTCATTTGCCGGGAGGACAGCCGCACCGCCTTACCGGGGCAACCGAGGGCGGTCCCGAATGACGTCTCTCATCAGCTTGTCCAGGTCCACGTCCCCGCTGAAGGCCTCCACGCCGTCCTCGCCCTCGGGATACTCCCGAGGAGCCGGAACGTAGGCAGGAGGCGTGTACGTCTCCTTGGGGGAGTCGACCTCCGGATGCCCGGCGGGCTCGCTTCCTGCGGGACGACGGTCCTGCCGATGCTCCTCGCAGCGCGGGCAGATCGCCCCGTCGCGGATGTCGACGCCGTCCTCGCAGTGGAGGTTGTTGCCCCGGCACTTCGACGGCGACAGCAGCTCCTCGAGGACACCCAGGCCCGTACGGATACCGATGCCCTCGGCGCTCAGGAGCGCGTCTTCGTAACCGAACGCCCGCCAGCGGCGAGCGATCCGCTCCCCGAGCTGCTTCACCGTCCGCTGCTCCGTCGTGAGGCCCTTCTCGACCGTCCCGGTCACCTCGGTAGGCAGACCGCGCGGCCAGTCCTTCTCGAGCAGCCGGGCCAGCGGCGCGGGGATCGTTTCGAGTACGGCACGAACGCTGCCGGGCGCAGCCTTGTGGGGGAGGGGTTCCGTGTTGCCCGACGCGGCGGAGCCGCCCCCACCTTCGGCCGTACTACCGGTGGTTGGCCTACGGCCGTCACCCATATTCGTCTGGTCGTTTGGACCGTCCTGGTTCGTACCCGTTGCAACGGGTCGGTGGTTACCCGTTGCAACGGGTTGGTACCTACCCGCTGCAACGGGTACGTCGCCTTCAACAGAGCTACCCGTTGCAACGGGTACGTCGGCAGCGGGGCGGGCTTTCTTCCGGGCTGCGGTCTTGGCGACTCGAGCGCGCTTCTTCGCGGCGTACGGCGCCTCTGCCGCCTCGACCATCGCCCGACGCTTCGCGCGCCAAGCCTTGTAGCCCTCCGGGTCGTTCTTCTGCCACCGGTCAGCCGCAACAGTGTTCTGCGGCCCGTCGTACCCGCCGGGCGGCCACAGCGGAAGCTCGTAAGTCGTGCGGACACCCTTCTTGGCATGTATGACGACCGCTCCCAGTACCGCGAGCGCGCGCAGGTAGGGGTCAACGTCGTCCGGCTTCTTCAAGCCGATGTCAGCGGCCAGCCGGGCACGGCTTGGGTCCACCAGTCGCGATCCACTGGCGTGGTTCAGTCGCTTAGCCAGGTGCTGGTAGGCGGCAGCTTCCATGCCGTTCGCACCGCACTCGCTGACCCACTCCCCGACCTTCGTGTAGTGCGGCTCCTTGGGCGGCGGAGTGGGCATCACAGCGCCTCACCGGCCAAGCAGGCCGGGCTGGTGCTGACTACTAGTGAGACTCGCGATACTCTCGTCACGAGCGCCTTCCTTGTGCAGGTGGCTGCTTATGTCAGCGGGCTGCGATCCGCTGTACTGCTTGGACGGCCGGGTGGAGCTGCGAACTCCCCGGCCGTTCGTGCTTTCCGGACACTCGAGGCTGCGATCCCGAGTCCCGTAAACCGATCACGTCGTCTTCTTGGCCCGTGGCTGCTTGTCCCGGCCCCGGCCGCGCGGGTTCGGAGGGTGATCCTCGAAGTACCGCAGGAACACCTTGGCGTTCATGGTTCGCGCGTTGGCGACCCTGCTGTACGGGTGCTCACGGCCTTCTCCGAACGGCCAGTTCTTACGGCTCCGAGCGATGTGACGGACCGAGTCGGCGGTCGCGTGCGGGTCAATTCCGCGCTCCACCAGCAGCCGGGCGCCGGACGCGAACGTCACCTCGTGAGGCAGTTCGCCCTCGCGGCCGGTCACCGTTCCGTTTCCTCGTACAGGGGACTTTTCACGAGTCTCGTGAAGGGGACTACTCTCACTACGAACCTCTCTTTCACGGGGCGGTTCACTGGTCGCTCGATTTCGCAGGTCAGCGACTACAAGGACGGTCGGCCGGTCTCTACACCGGTCGGCCGTTCGCTTTCGTGGAGCCCTATCACTCGCTCCGCTGGCTCGCTGTTACATGTCGATCTCCCTCCTGGCCTGACGAAGGCTGCCAGTCCATCCCGAGCTTCTGCATGTACTTCGAGTACACGTACTCCCCCCAGCCGGGGCGCCCGTAGATGTTGCACTCCGGGTCCTCGGACCGGATGGCTTCCAGCTCTGCTGCCGCGGCCTCCTTCCGCGTCGCAAACCACTCAACGCGGAAGCGCGCGGCTCGTTGCCACCACTCGTGCTGCTCCGAGTGCGATGCCCAACGGGCCGCGGGGTTACGGCCCATCCCGACGTACAGGAGCGCCCCCTCGCGGTCGCAGATCCTGTACACCGCTGTCTGCCCGTCAGACCCGACACCGGGGTGCTCTATCGCGCCCTCGGACGGCTGGGGAAGTGGCACTAAGTCTCCTTCTCGGATTGACGTCGGCGCTCCTCACGCTTCGCGAAGTGCACGCCGTGCTCAGGGCTTCTCTCTTCGAAGTAGGCCTTCACCGGCTCCCAAGGGAGGAAGTAGTAGCGGCCGATCTTCTGCCACTGCTCCTTGGGGATGGGGAAGTCGGGGTCTCTGTGGGCGAGCTGCTGAACGCGCTGCTTACTCAGCTCGACTCGTCTCGCGATCTCCGCGAGCGTCACCATCTCCGGCGTCCTCCCTTCCTCGTCCTTCTTCGGCACTTCTTCATCATGGCCCATGATGTTGACCCAAGTCTATATCAGTGGTCTACTGGAGATACAGCACGACCCCGACCCAGCTTTCGCCGGACCGGGGTCGCGTGTCCGGAGCGGTGTTGGAGCACCGCAAGGGACTTGGAACCGCCCTACCTGCTCAATCAGGAGGTCAGATCCGTCATGCAGGATCTCATGAAAGGCCCCAAAGGGGCATCGCACCCCGTGGACAACGTCCACCCGGTTACGTCGGCCGAAGACTCCAAGCAGCCCAACGACCGCGTGCTCGAGCGCTTCCCCGCCGGTGGCGCGCGTGGCAGCTGGCCGGCTGACGAGTTCGCCGCCGACCGCCGCCGCGAAGGCATCCCGGCCACCGTGGTCATGGACCTCGCCACCGACGCCTTCCTCGTCGTGAAGGCGGTGGCCTGACATGGACCGCAACCAGCAGCAGGACCTCCTCAAGGCCCTGGCCGCCGCGCTCGAGAAGTGCAATGAGGCCGGTCCGCAGCACGAAGAGCACGCCATCGGCCACTTCACGCTCGGCCCCGTCGACGCCGCCGCCCCCGAGCCCCCGGCCGTCGGCTACCTCACCGCCTCCGGTGTGGTCGAGGCGCTGAAGCTGCTCGGCGCCGACACCGAACTCGCCCTGCGCAGCCTGGAAGACAGCGTCCTGATCGACGTCGACAGCCTCAACCGCCGCAAGGCCGAACTGATGGCGAAGACGGCTCACCAGGACCGCGAAGCCATCGACTCGGGAGAGTTCACCACCGATGCGTTCATCACCTCG
>NZ_BAAAUG010000258.1:0-3724 GCF_039533825.1 Streptomyces rectiviolaceus | reverse complement strand
ATCGTTCGGAAATGGTCGACAAGCGATCGTGCGTCCCGGCCCGACATCCGACCGTCCTCTCCATGCTCGAAATCTGCGTGAACTCTTACGGAAATTGGCGGCCCGGCCGCGCATTCCAGCTGCATTTCTGATGGGGCGGTCAGGACGTCTCAAGCGTCACGTGAGGGACCGTCGCCCGTACTTGCTGTCCGCTGCGTTCGGCGGAGGGGCCATTCCAAGAATTGAATCGAGATCCGGAGATCCGGAGGGGCGGCGGGGAAAGTCGGGCCGGTATTCGGCTGAATCCCCGTTCGATTTCCGCTATTCGTCGGTCAGCATCCAACAGGTGCCGTCGACCCGTCAAGAAACGTCCGGTTGCGTGCGGAACCTGTTGATGGCCGCCTCGTGACGGGCCCTCAGCGCGGTATTGCTGACACCGAGCCCCTCTTCAGGGGCCAGGCACAGCACCCCGACCTTGCCCTGGTGCAGGTTGTGATGCACGTCGTGGACCGCCTGGGACGTGCCTTCGAGGGGCACCACCTCCGACAGCGTGGGGTGTACGTGGCCCTTGGCGATGAGGCGGTTGGCCTCCCACGCCTCGCGGTAGTTCGCGAAATGGGTGCCGACGATCCGCTTGAGGTGCATCCACAGATACCGGTTGTCGAAGGTGTGCTCATAGCCGGAAGTGGACGCGCAGGTGACGATGGTGCCGCCGCGTCGGGCCACGTACACGCTCGCGCCGAAGGTCTCACGGCCCGGGTGCTCGAAGACGATGTCGGGGTCGTCGCCGCCGGTCAACTCCCTGATGCGGGCTCCGAACCGGCGCCATTCGCCCGTGTCCTGCGTCTGCTCGTCCTTCCAGAACCGGTAGCCCTCGGCGCTCCGGTCGATCACCAGCTCTGCCCCCATCCGCCGGCACACCTCTGCCTTCTGCGGACTGGACACCACACACACCGGTGTCGCGCCGCCGTTGAGTGCCAGCTGGGTGGCGTAGGAGCCGAGACCGCCGGAGGCGCCCCAGATCAGTACGGTGTCGCCCTGCTTGACGCGGGCGCCGTTCGCGGACACCAACTGCCGGTACGCGGTCGAGTTCACCAGACCCGAGGCCGCCGCCTCCTCCCAGGTGAGGTGCGGCGGCTTGGGCATGAGCTGATTGGCCTTGACCAGCGCAAGTTCGGCCAGTCCGCCGAAGTTGGTCTCGAACCCCCAGATCCGCTGTTCCGGGTCGAGCATGGTGTCGGCGTGCCCGTCGGGGTGGTCCAGTTCCACGGACAGGCAGTGCGCGACCACTTCGGCCCCGGGCTGCCAGCCCGTCACCCCCTCGCCGCAGCGCAGCACCACACCGGACAGGTCGGACCCCAGCACGTGGTAGGGCAGGTCGTGCCGGGCCGCCTGCGGCGATGTGCGGCCGTAACGGGAGAGGAAGCCGAACGTCGGCAGCGGTTCGAAGATCGAGGACCACACCGTGTTGTGGTTGATCCCGCTGGCCATCACCGCCACGAGCACCTCACCCGCGGCCGGTTCGGGGGTGGCCACCTCCTCCAGATGCAGCGAGCTGCGCGGGTCTTTGTCGCGGCTTGCCAGCCCTTCGAACATGGCCGTCTCATCTGCGTGCAGTACAACCCCTCGATAGAAGTCGGGCACCGGCAAATGGGCAACCTCGTCCAGTTCACCCGCGAGGATCGCATCGAGGATCTTCTCCATCGTCTTCGGACCTCTTTCCGGCTCAGTCCGCGAGAAACGGAAGCGAAAGTATCGAGTTTCCCGCGAGATAAAAGGCAGGGCCGCCTTGCCGAGTCGTGGAGGCAAGTGCGGGATGAATGCTGGCACTTGGCTCGTGACGGAGTCCAGGGGAGCGACGGTTCGTACGCAGTGCCCTGATTCAATTCGACAACGGATACGTGCTCTCATGTTCAACTGACTGATTCGGCCAGTTGCACGGCATCGTCGCGGGACAGAGTGCGCTGGAGAAACGCTGGAGCCGGTCTATAGACGTGCTCAAGGGCGGCGTGAGATGTGCTGCTGAATTCACGTTCCCGGGGAAAGGGCATCGAAGTACGCGAAGACGTCCGGCCCGTAGGCGACTTCACGCCGTTCAACTGGCCGAACCGGCCAGTTGAACACCTGCAACTCGTCGCCTCTATCGACCGATCACGAGTTCGTAAGGGATATCCCTGATGCCGTCCTAGGGGATTCCCCCGATGTCGGATGCTCTTCGTCCGCTTACGGTGAGCCACGTGGGCCGGCCAAGAGTCGCGGTGTCGCCCTGCACAACCGTCCCCACACAAAACATATCGCTCACCCGGATTTCCGAGACCGGGTGACCAGACCGAGGAGGAACTTGTGACCGACAGCGGCGCCAAAGGTTTCCTGAAGGGAGCGAACGTGCGCACCCCTTCCAAAGGCTGGACGGCCGGACGCATCACCGCCGTTGTGGTCGGCGCGTTCCTGGCCCTCATCGCACTGACGCTCATCGGCGCGGGTGGTACGGCCATCGCCATGGCCTCCCAGGACGACGGCTACATCGACCTGGGCACCAGCAAGTACAAGCACCGCACCGACACCTACGCCATGACCACCGAGAGCTGGCGCGCCGACAAGGAGCTGGGAGGCCTCTACGACGACCTCCGCATCACCTTCAAGCCGGACCGCGCCTCCGACGCGGTGTTCATCGGCCTCGCCGGCAAGGGGCAGATGCGTCAGTACCTGGACGGTGTCCAGCACGTGACCATCCATGACTCGAGCGACAAGGGCGACACCGAGAGCAAGCACCCGGGTGGTACGCCCAAGACGCCGCCGGCCAAGGCCGACGGGTGGATCGCCAAGGCCAGCGGGCAGGGAGCACAGACGCTGAACTGGTCGGTGAAGTCCGGTGACGTCGCGGCGGTCGCCATGAAGGCCGACGGTTCGCGCGGGCCGGCCGGCCACGTGACCGTGGCGGCGAAGATCGGATGGCTGCCCTGGATCGGTGTCGCGTCGCTGGTCGCCGGCCTGTTCGTGCTGGCCGGCTCGGTGCTGCTGATCGTGCGGCCGCTGCGCCGGGCGCGGGGCCGCACAGCCTGACCCCGGCGGAAGAGCGGGAGACGAGGCGCAGACACGGCTGGTCCGTGTCTGCGCCTCGTCTGCTGTCCGCGGCCGCCGGTGCTCGACCTCCGTCCACCCCCGCCGCCTCGCGTTCCGGCAGACGTAGTTGCCTCATCGCGGCCGGGCGAGTGACCATCCTCTGGCGTGGACCCGCCGTCTCACGCGTACTGAGCACAGCCGCTCCCCCGGTGACGCCGCCGAACATGGACAGGCCGATCACCGGTAGATAGACAGACACCTGGAGCCCGGACAGCAGGCCGATCGTGGCGGCCTGTTCCGGTCTTCGGCTCCATTCCCCCGAGGCACTCGCCCCACCAATCCAGCGACGGACCGCACGGGCCGAGTCGAGGCGACTCGCGACGTGAGCAGATCCGCTGCTCGCTGCGGGGAAGGCGCGCCACCTCGGACGGTCGGCACCGACCGTCGAGACGCAGGGCGCACCACCGGACGTCGACACCGCAACCCGCGAGGACGACAGCGCAGGTGCAAGAACCTCCTCCCCGCCGAGTTCAACGATCAGGAGACTGGCGCATGACCGACATCGACCTGACCAGCCTCACGCCGGAGCAGAAGCGCGCGCTGCTGGCAGAGCGGATGCAGCGCAAGAGCGCCCAGCGGCCACCGGCACGCGAGCGCCGGTTCTCCGCGTCGTTCCCCCAGC
>NZ_BAAAUG010000257.1:0-3942 GCF_039533825.1 Streptomyces rectiviolaceus | reverse complement strand
TGCTCGACGTGTTGACGGCAGCAGCCCAACCCGCATCACCAGATTCTGGCGCCACTCGCCTGCCGATGACGGAACTGGTGCCCATCGCAAGCCTGGTCACGTCGGATTCGCCGCGCGTCGCCGGGGAGGACGTGGAGCACGTCGAGGTGCTGGCGCAGACGGAGAAACCGCTGCCACCCGTCGTGGTCCACCGTCCGACCATGCGGCTCGTCGACGGCCTGCACCGACTTCAGGCGGCAGTCCGGCGGGGCGAGGACCGCATAGAGGTCCGGTACGTGGAGGGCTCGACCGAGGACGCTTTCATCCTGGCCGTCCAGCTCAATGCCGAACACGGTATGCCGTTATCGCGCAGAGACCGGGTCGCGGCCGCCGAGCGCATCATCGGCAGCCACCCCCACTGGTCGGACCGGCGCATAGCGGAAGTGACCGGGCTCGCGCCGACCACGGTCTCCGCGCTGCGCAGGCGTTCAACCGACCAAGGCGACCAATTGAACGCGCGCACCGGGCGAGATGGCCGCTCCCGCCCGGTCAACAGCGCTGCCGGCCGTCAGCGCGCGGGTCAGATCATCGCCGAACGCCCGAACGCCTCGCTGCGCGAGATCGCCCACGAGGCGGGCATCGCTCTGGCCACCGCCCGGGACGTCCGGCTGCGCGTCCGTGACGGCAAGGACCCGGTGCCGCCGAAGCTGCACGAGGTCGCGAAGGGCGGCGCTCTTGCGGACAGGCGCACCGCGCGCGGGCGCGGGGAGGCGAACGGAGCAGAGCGTGGCGGCCGCACCCGGCTGGAGCCGGCCGAAATCTCGGACGCGGAACGCTTCGTGAACCTCCGCAAGGACCCCTCCCTGCGCTTCTCCGAGGCGGGCAGGGCGCTTCTGCAGCTCCTTTCGACCAATGCGCTCGACGACGAGAAGTGGCGATGGCTGGTGAGTGCGGTGCCCGAACACCGGCACGCCGACATCGCAAGGGCCGCCCGACGCTGCGGGGAGCGGTGGCTCACCTTCGCCGACGGGCTCGAGCACGGTGGCGGCGTACGCAGAGGCCGGGCGGTGTGAATCGCACCGGCTTCGGCCACCCCGCGCACCCACGCGTTCGCCGTTGAGGAAGGAGCTCCTCGGCGGACGCGTCTTTCGGCCGTGTCGAGTGTGAGCGGTTACGGCCGCGAGGAGACACCGGCGAGGGCGAGGAGCGGCTGATAGCATACGAACTCGACGGTTTGTTTGCTTCGGGGGCGGAGACTGAGGGAGATGTGCCTTGGCGCAACAGGAGCGAGCGCTCCGGACCCGACGCGCGATCCTGACCGCCGCGGCCGAGATATTCGACGACTTCGGCTACGAGGCCGCGACGATGTCGGAGATCCTGCGGCGTGCCGGTGTCACCAAGGGCGCGCTGTACTTCCACTTCACCTCCAAGGAACAGCTCGCGAGTGAGGTGCTGCACGAGAACGCTCAGGTCCCGGCTGTTCCACCGCAGAGGCTGAAGTTGCAGGAGGCCGCCGACCGGGGCCTGTTGCTCGCCTATCTGATGGTGCGCGATCCGGTGCTCCGGGGAGGTGTCCGGCTCGCCCTGGAGTACGTCGGGCAGGACAAGCTGGATCGCAGCGTGCCGTTCCAGGACTGGGCCGAGGAGAGTCTGCGCCTGCTCGAGCTGGCCAAGTCGGCAGGAGAGTTGCAGCCCCACATCGATCCCGGTGAGCTCGCCGAGGTGTTCGTCGGGGCATTCGCCGGGACGCAGCTCATGTCACATGCGCTGTCAGGGCGAGCGGACCTGAATGAACGCGTGGTCGCGCTCTACCGCGTCCTGCTGGCGGGAATCGCCGCCCCCGGCGTCATGGCCGAACTGGACGTCACCGGGGACCGCGGGGCCCGTGTGGAGAAGGCCATCCGAGCCCTGCGTCCTGCCGTGGCGCGCCCCCAGCCGGTGTAAGGACAGTCGGCGTAAGGACTCGGCCCGCCCGTCGCGTACGCGGTCACGTACCCATTTTCACGGATCAGCCGCTTTCGCGGATCAGTGTCGCACCTATCAGGAAACCGTCAACGCGGTTTGTAAGGGAGTGCGGGGCCACGGAGTGGCTCAGAGCGACGGAGTGCCCCGATGGTCAAGCAGGAACGTGCCGTGCGAACCCGCAGAGCGCTGGTCAGCGCTGCAGCCGACGGCTTCAGCCGGGAGGGCTACGGCCCTGCCTCGCTGCTCGACATCAGCCGTCACGCCGGCGTGACCAGCGGGGCCCTGCACTTCCATTTCCCGACCAAGGCGGCGCTCGCCTCCGCCGTCATGACAGCCGCGGCGCAGAGACTTCACGAGGTGGTGGAGCGGTGCGAGACACGGATGCGATCCGGCGACGCACTGCAGCTTCTGGTCGACGCGGGGCATGAGCTGACCCGGCAGTTGAGAGAAGACGTGGTGTTGCGGGCCGGGTTCGACCTCGACGGCGATCCCGGGTGTCCCAAGGACATCGGAGAGGTGCGCCATCTGTGGCACCTGTGGATCAGCGCGACGCTGGAAAAGGCGGACAAGGCGGGGGAGTTGCGGCGGGAGATGCCGGCCGTCCAGGTGGCGAGCATCGTGTTCGCGTGCACGGTTGGTTTCCAGATGCTCGGCAGGCGGGATCCGACATGGGTCTCGCGACGTGTGCAGACGAGGTTCTGGTCCCTGATGCTCCCGCGGATCGCGGTCAGCCGACAAGGTCTGCGCGCCGCGGGCTCCTGAATCGGGTGGCGCCTCGCCGTGCCGTACTGATTGACCGGGCGACCGGAAATGATCCGCGGACAAACAGCGCAACCAGCTTGGAAAGCAAGCAAATTTTCTGGCATATGCAAACAGCAGATTCGGTGAAACCCGGCGGTGGGTGTTCAACCTTGTACGACTTCACAAAATAAACCGGTGGGCCCGTATATTTTGTGCCACCCTTTCATGCTCACCGTGCCCATTCACCGTTGAACTGCCGGGAAGAGGGAAACCCATGCCCCTGCTCGTTCGCCAGCAAGAGCACACCGACGACGCTCCCGTTTCGCGGGCCGACCAAGACCTGCCGCACCTCACCACCACCGTTCCCCGGGAGTACGTGCACCGTGCCGCGCACGCCGAAGTGTTCCTCACCGGGTGCCGCCGCCTGGACGGCGGCGACCGGTTCGCACTCACGGGGCAGTGGCCGCGCGCGCACACCTTCTTCACCGACGCGGACGGGACGCGCCACGATCCCACGCAGGCGGCCGAGACCATCCGCCAAGTCGGCCTGCTGCTCGCCCACTCGGAGTTCGGTGTGCCCCTGGGGCACCAGTTCCTGCTGCGCGACATGGAGTACTCCGTGTCCCCGGAGAACCTGGACATAGGCGCCGGCCCCAGCGAACTGACGCTCCAAGCCATCTGCACCGATGTGAAGTGGAGGGGAAGCCGCGTCACGCAGTTCGCCATGGCGATCACCATCGAGCGCGACGGACGCCCCACCGCCGGTGGCAGCGGGCACTTCACCTGCATCGCCCCTGCCGCCTACAACCGGCTGCGCGGAGCCCGAAGCGCCGAAACCGGCACCGCGGCGACACCCCGCCCCCGCACCGTCGACCCACGACGGGTGGGCCGCTCCGCCGCCGCCGATGTCGTCCTGTCGCCCACCGACCAGCACGGCCACTGGCTGCTCAGCCCGGACCGGAGCCACCCCATACTGTTCGAGCACGGCGGCGACCACATACCGGGGATGGTGCTGATCGAGGCGGCACGGCAGGCGGCCTGCGGGCTGGAGGGCGACACGTTCGAGCCTGTCCAGGTCTCCACCGAGTTCCACCAGTACGCCGAATTCGACACACCGTGCTGGATCGACGCCATGACGGTGCGGCCCGCACAGACGGGCATGCTCAGCGTCCACGTCACCGGGCATCAGGAGGGCAACGTGGTCTTCAGCGCCCTGCTGACCGGATACCGCCGCAGCGGCGACGCATCCGGCGACCG
>NZ_BAAAUG010000256.1:0-588 GCF_039533825.1 Streptomyces rectiviolaceus | reverse complement strand
CGCTGCTGACCCCCGCGAGCCGGCAGATCACCGTGAGTGAGGCCGTGCGGTATCCCTCCCGGCTGAAGACCTCAGCGGCAGCGGTGATCAGTGCCTTGCGAGTGCGTACAGCGCGTTCCTGTTTGGCCATCGAGGTGCTCCATCGCTCCAGGCGGCCGTCGCTCGCGAGATGACGCGGGCGACGGAGACGACACCCCCGTCATCGGCACATCCCAAAGGGGAGACCGACGCCCATGCGAAGAACACTAACAAACCGCACAGGCGGTTTGTACTGCCCGGCGGTGACACGATGTCCATTTGGCGCAAAGGTGCCGCACCTCAGGAGGGTGCGCCCCTCACGTTTACCACCTCGCCGGGAACGCCAAAGGCTTCAGCGAGGATCACCGAACCATTGCCTCAATACTCCCCCAAGATCCCCATCATCGGACACCCACAGCACATAACCATCGGGGCGGATCACCGCGGATTCTGTTATTCCGCCCGGGAGTTGACCGGCGGCGCGGGCGGTGTGCAGGACATGCGCCCACCCTTGAGCGAGGCGGGGAGGGTGCGCGGCTCCGCTGCTGAGCAGCAGCACGGCACGGCCTC
>NZ_BAAAUG010000255.1:0-5523 GCF_039533825.1 Streptomyces rectiviolaceus | reverse complement strand
TGCAATACGCAACCCCCTCTTGTCAGCTTGGCGACCCTGTAGCGGGCGATTCGCGGCTTATCTCCGTCCCTCTGGGTGACGTTGAGGACACTGAACCCACCCACGACACACACGCCCCGCCCCCTGAAATCGAACACGCTCACGATTACAGTGCTGATCAAGTCGCTCCCGTGCGCGGCTCCGCCCAGGAGGTGGAGTGCACTGCCTCGCGCCGGAGCGGCCCGCGTCGGTGGCTTCGCGCGGTGGAGTGGCTGATCGCAGCCGGCCACCATCCCCGGGCGAACGCCACCACGCTCGCCGTGGCCCGCGACCTGGGTGCGCGCATGGACTTCGACACCGGGCACGTCCGGTACTGCCTGGACGAGACCGCGGCCCGGCTCGGCGTGTCCCGCGCGACCGTGAAGCGGCACGTCGCCGTGCTGCGGGAGCTGGGTGCACTGGCGTGGGTGGTGCACGGCACGAAGACCAACATCCGCCGCCTTCTCGGCCTGGGCGGGTACGCGGGCACCGCGACCATCTACGCGGCGGTCATCCCGCCCGTCTACGACCACGCGATGGGCCACACCATCGTCGGCTCCGGGTACGGCGCACGGACCGTCATCGACCAGCGCGGGCAGGCCCCGAAGGCTGTGGACAACTCCCCTGTGGACAACCCCAGTTCTGGATCATGTGCGCCCCCTTCCCTGACCGTGGTTGAGGAAGAGAGTCAGGTTCAGATGGTGGGTGGTTTTAACAACACCCCGCGCGAGCGCGCGAGCCGTCGAACCGCCCCACTCCCCCACCAGACCACCAGCAGCAACAGCCAAGGCCAGGACGGGCACACCCGCCGTACCCCGCAGCAGGCCGCCCGGGAGATCCGCGAGACGCAGCTGGTGCGGGCGATGGTGAACTGGACGCAGGGCGAGAGGGTCCGACGCTTGGCGTTCGTGCTGCGGCCATTCTTCGACCGCGGCCTGAACGCCCCGGACATCGCCGCCGAGCTCCACGGCCTGTGTCTCCGCGGCAAGCCGAAGCAGCCCGCCACGTTCATCCAGGCCCGCATCGCCCGCCAGGCCGAGCGGGATGCCGCCCGGAAGTACGACCTCGAGCACGCGGTCGCCCCCACCGACAGCCCGGCGTGGCAGGCCTACCAGAACAACCAGCACAGCCTCACCGCCCTGGTCGCCGACGACTCCGCCCGCACCGACGAAGACCGCCGACGCGCCCGCCTCTACGCCTGGGACCAGTGGGAGGACGTCGCCGACCACTACGACGAAGACCCCGACGACGCCCTCGACCTGTACGGCACCAAGCTCTGCTCGTACGCCGTCGGCAAGGCCGCTCGAGCGCAGGAGGCGTACGCCCGTGTCTGACTCCCCCACCGGCTCCGGCCTCGACCTCGCCCGCCAGGCCCTCGCCGCGTACCAGGCGACCGCGAAGACGGCCCCCGCACCGAAGGCTGCCCGACGCTCCCAGCGCACCGTGCGCGGTGGCGAGCGCCGCGACCCTGTCTCTCTCGGCTCCGCCCTCACCCGGGTGTCCTCCGAACAAGGCTGGCAGGTGAGCCTCGGAGGCGGCGACATCCTCGACCGGTGGGCCACCCTGTGCCCGCAGTACGCCGACACCGTCCGCCCCGACAGCTTCGACGCCGAACGCGGCGCCCTCGTCCTGCGGCCCGACTCCTACGCCACTGCCACAGCACTGCGCCTCTTCGGCGGACAGCTCGCCAAGCAGATCAACGACAAGCTCGGCCGCAACCTGGTGGCGCGCATCCGGATCCTGCCCATCGGCTCCCCCGCCACCAGCTCCGCCCAACCCGCCCACACCCAGCCCGATCCGGCCACACCCACAACACCGCCGCCCCCGACGCGGAGGACTCCACCACCTCCTGGATACCTCCAGGCCGTCCAAGCCGTACAGGAGAACCGCCCCAGCAACCCGGCGCGCGATCCGCTCCAGCAGGCGGCAGCGGACCGGCAGACAGCAGTCCTATCCGCCCCGGGCAACCGCGAACCCGCAGGGTGCTTCACTGATGCCGTCGCCGAACTCGAGCGCCTCACCCCGCCCGACGTGGACGCGACCGAACAGAGCAGGCAGGCCGCCATCATCCGTAAGTACGCTGGCGACCAACCCGTCCGCCGTGCCCTCGACATCGCCTGAGGAGGACCCGTGCCCGAACTGGCTCTCATCGGCCTCACCGGCTCGCGCGTCTGGCCTGACCCGCGGCTCCTGGAGGACACGCTGCTGGACGTGTGGCATGACGCCCTACAGATCGGATACGACGGCATCGAGCTCATCCAGGGCACCGCAGAAGGCGCCGACACCATCGGCGACCAGTGGGCTCGCCACAACGGCATACCCGTCGTCCCCGAGCCCGCCGACTGGGAAGGACCCTGTAGTCCGGAGTGCAAGCCCGGCCACCGACGAACCCGCGGCGTCGGTACCTACTGTCCGCAGGCCGGCCACCGCCGCAACCAGCTCATCGTCGATCGCCGCCCGCTCCTCCTGGTCGCCGCCGCTGTCCGCTGCACTCTGCCGAAGTGCCGCACCGCCAAGCCGCACGATTCCCACGGCACCGCCGACTGCATGCGCCGCGCGGCGGCTGCCGGGATCCCCATCCGCCGCATCACCGCCTGAAGGAGAACCCCTTGCCCCACAACCCCGAGCAGGCCGCCACCGCCGACCAGCGGCCCGAACCGCCGCAGTACGCAGGCCTGTTCCAGGAGCCGCAGTACCGCAAGGGGCTGGTCTACGACGACGGCGAGGACGAGGCGTAGGGCGCTGGATCCGGTTTACCGCGGTAAACCGGATCGAGCGGACCAGCTCCGGAGGCGTTGCGAGGACGGGCGGTTTACCGCGGTAAACCAGCGGGCCTGACGAGCTGGTGTCTCATGTGGGTGAAATGCCGGTGTCGCTGCGCAGGCCACAGTAGACGTCTGGAAAGATGCCCCGTGCCCGAAGTACCGGAACCCACGGGAAGCATACGGAGCATCAGATGACTGCTGCTGTCTACGTCGTGTCCATCGACCCCCAGGCCTCCACCGTCTGGTGGGCGAACAGGATCGACGACTTGCCTTTCGACTTCTCTCAGGAGCACGAGACTCCTGAGAACCTGAAGGCCCTGGAAACCCTGAAGGATCAAGGCGCCAAGGTCCACGTCGTCGCCAACCAGAAGGGCGGCGTCGGCAAGACCACTGCCACCCTGAACCTGGGCGCGGTCGCCGCGCACGTCCTCGCCGGCGCCGACACCGTCATGCACGTCTTCATCGACACCCCCGGCAGCCTTCAGGACGAGAACCTCCTTCTCGAGGCGCTGAAGTACGCGGACGACGTCATCGTGCCGATGCCGCCCGAAGGCCTCGCCTTCGACCCCACCGCCCGCACCATCGAAATGGTCATCAAGCCGTCCGGGCTGCCCTACAAGGTCGTCATCAACAACTGGGACCCGCGCGACGGCACAGCGGACCTCGAGGACACCAAGGCCTACATCGAAGCTCAGGGCTGGCCGCGCACCAAGACCGTCATCCGCCGCTACAAGGTCCACACCCGCGCATCGGTGGAGGGCAAGGTCGTCACGCAGTACGCCAAGAACCGGGTCGCGATGGAAGCCCGCGAGGACTTCTTCAGCCTCGCCCTCGAGCTCGGGTACGGGGGGCGTTCCTGATGGCCGGACGCCGCACCAGCCTCGCCTCACTCGCCGGCGGCAAGGTCGACGCCGTCCCCGGGAAGAGCGATCCGTTGCTCCTGACCGTGGCGCTGGACAAGCTGCACTGCACCCGGTTCAACCCGCGCCGGAACTTCGGCACCGACGAGGAACTGACAGAGTTCGGGCACAAGCTCGAGCAGGAGCAGCTGCAGCCCGCCGTCGTCGTCTCCAAGGGCGCCTACCTCGCGCTGTGGCCCGACGAGGCGGACAGCGTCGGCGACGCCTCGTACGTCATCGCCAACGGCGAACGCCGCTACCGCGCTTCCCGGATGGTGGGCCGCGACGCCCTGGAAGTCGTCCACCGGGAAGACGTCGCCAAGTCCCGGGCCGCGTTCCTCGATGCGGTGCAGTCCGAGAACAACGACCGCAAGGACCTTGACCCGATCGAGCGGGCCATCGCCATCGACACGATGGTCGCCGAGCTCGGCGGCGCCGACCAGGTGGCCGCCTACTACGGGAAGACGAAGGGCTGGGTCAGCCAGCAGCGCAAGCTCCTGAAGCTGACCGACGACTTGCAGGCGCTCATCAGCTCGGGGGAGATGTCCGTCCGGGTCGGCCGGGACATCGCCGGGTTGCCGGCGGAGCAGCAGATGGGGGCGTGGCGGCAGGAACTGGACCGGCGGATCGAGGCCAAGGAGCAGCCACGCACCCCCAGGAGGCAGCCTGAGCGGTTTACCGCGGTAAACCAGCCGCAGGCGCCGTCCCCGGACGCCGTAGGGATGGAGGAGGGTGCCTTGCCCGCACCGGAGCGGTTTACCGCGGTAAACCAGAACGGGCGGCCGGATCTGGAGACAGTGGGGCAGCCTTCCGGCGGCCCACCGGACCCCGACCGGTTTACCGCGGTAAACCGGGACCGGACTCAAGGCGGGCAGCCCACGGCGCCTGAGGGCGATGCGCCGCAGGTGCGGGAGCCGCTGCCCGACCTGGTGGGCATCGTGTCCATGCCGTTCGGGAAGCCCGAACTTGTCAAGCGTGTCCTTGAGGACCACATGACGCCGGACAACCTGGCGCTGCTGCGCAAGCTGCTCGACACCGGCAGCTGACCCCTCCGCACGATCACGGCCTCGTCCTCCCGCCGCATGGTGGGGGAGCGGGGCCTGTTGCATGCACGATCGATTTCGGTCGGATATAGGCGCCTTGCCGGGGTTTTACGGTCACTCGACCGGGTGACCTCCCGGCAAATAGCTTCCCCATGCATATGCCGGTGAGTTGTGTGGGACCCGCCGTGTCTTCCTCCGGGAGGGCCCGGCCGGGGTGTCGGGTCCTCCGCTGGAGTTCGCAGCCCGGCACCCCGCCCCCACCCCACACCCGGTGTGCAACACGTCTACCTGCGTGGGGAGTTCCGCGGCTAGACTGCCGTCATCTGACGGGCATGCGCCTGTGAGGTCTCAAGGCCCCCGGCGGGGCGGGCGGTGTGTTGTCGGCTAACTCCGCACCCCAGCCCCCGCGGGGGCTTCCTCATACCTCACCGCCACCGCCCGGTCACGCACAGGCCGGAACTGTACCCACGGGCGGGTCTTTACGAGTCCAGAACCCAGCACACCCTTACTACCGCCTGCGTATTGGTGTCACAGTGGCATCCCCCGTCCTTGGACTGGCAGCTGAGAGGTGGGGGCAGGGCCCGGAACGGAGTGCCGGGCATTCGAGGACCTTCCCAGACTGCCGGAGGAGCGGAGACGCCCCATGTCCGCAGCAGAACCCGCCGGACCCGTGGCCGGGCCGCCGGCCGCCGCCGTCATCCACCTCAACCGCAAGCGCCGCCGACGAGGGGATGCGGCCGCCACCATGCTCGAGCCGACCCGCGAACAGCAGCTCGCAGAGACCATCGAGTCGTACTT
>NZ_BAAAUG010000254.1:0-1594 GCF_039533825.1 Streptomyces rectiviolaceus | reverse complement strand
ACAGCGATGACGCCCCGAACCTGCAGGACGCCCTGGCGATGCTCGATCGGGACCTGCGCGAGACCCCAGACGCTGACGCGGCCACGGTCGCCGAGGCCGCGGAGAAGCTGAAGAAGCGTCGCCCCGAACTGTTCGGCACCGCCAGCACCCCTGACCCGACCGCAGCACCGGCAGCACCCTCCGGGATGCCCGCGCCGGGCATGCCGCGCCCCGGCGCAAGCCAGCCCAAGCCGGGTGAGCGCGGTCTGGCCATGCTCAAGCGCCGCGGGAAGATCCCCACCGACGCCTAAGACCGCACCACCCGCACGACCCGCATGACTTGGGACCACGACCTCTCCCACGTGGACGCGCCACAGCAACAGCGGCGCCGCCTTACAGCTCCACCACCACCCCAAGGAGAGGGCCGTGAACGACTTCCAGCCCGTGCGCGTGAGCGAGGAAGCCACAGCCGACCGGCCGTGGCTCGCCTCCCTCGTGGGCACCAACGACTGCAACACGATCCTGCTGGACCTCACCAAGTTCGTCGCCGGGACGCACTACGAGGCGGGCCACGCACTGCAGCCCCGCAACGTCCTCAAGTCCGGCCTCCCGCTCGGCAAGGTCACCGCGACGCAGATGTACGCCCCCTACGCGGGGCCCACATCCGAGGTCCAGACCGTCACCATCACCGGCACCCCCACCGGCGGCACCTACACGCTGACCTGGTCCGGACAGACCACCGCCGGTATCCCCTACAACGCCACCGCAGCCCAGGTGAAGGCAGCCCTCGACGCGCTGTCCAACATCGAGCCCGGTGACGTCCTGGTCTCCGGCGGCCCGCACCCGGGCAGCGTCGTCACCGTCACCTTCGCCGGCCGCTACCTGGGCGACGACCAGGCGCAGATGACCGCCTCCGCGGCCAGCCTCACCGGAGGCACCACCCCCGCCGTGAACATCGCCACCACCACCGCGGGCGGCGCATCCACCGCCTCCGACGGCACCGAAGTCCTCGCCGGGTTCCTCGCCACCGAGTCGATGTTCGCCACCGGCTCCACCAAGACGTCCGGTGCGCTGCTCTGGTTCGGCGAGGTCTACGCCGACAAGTGCCCCATCCCCTTCGACCCGACCGACGTCACCAGCGTCGCCCCCGGCGTCAACATCCACTACCGGTAAGACAGGAGACCGACCATGAGCACCCTCGACCGTCTCCTGCGCAACGTCACGCCGGAAGACATCAACGCCTATATCAACGGACTGCCCACTCCGAACAACTACGCCCTCACACAGAGCGTCATCCCGGAGCGGAAGATCTACGGGCCGAAGTTCCGCATCGAGTCGAACAAGCGGCGCATCAACGCCGCGAAGTTCCGCGCCTTCGACACCCCGCACGCCCTGGCCAAGCGGCAGGCCGAGCGGGTCGTCAACGAGGGCATGCTGCCCCCGGTCGGCCAGACCCTGGAGATGGGCGAACTGTCCCTGATCCTGTTCAACGCCCGCCGTGGAGCAGACGACCAGGAGTTCCTGGACCAGCTCTACGACGACCTCGAGCGCCACTTCACCTCCATCAAGATCGCCATGGAGATCGCGGCCGGTGAACTCCTGTCCACTGGCGTCG
>NZ_BAAAUG010000253.1:0-1399 GCF_039533825.1 Streptomyces rectiviolaceus | reverse complement strand
CTCGGCTCGCTGTTCGGGGCGCGTGAAGGACTGTGGATCACGGTGGCCCTGCTGATGGCGGCCTTCCTGCACTTCGTCGTGGCGATGAAACGCACGCGGATCCCGGAACTGCGGGCCGAACCGGAACTGGCGAAGTGAGGGCCCGGGGCGCAGGCCCCGGACCCTCACTTCCCGTTCTCAGCGGCCCTGGTGGAGTGGCTCCGTCTGCCAGAACCACGGTTCGTCGAACGCCGGCTTGAGGTCGTCGAACCACACCGCATGCTCGTCATGCTTGGCGAAGAACGGCCGGCCGACCCAGTTCGGATCGCGCGCCTGCAGGAAGCGGCAGCAGAAGACGTCCTGGCCGGCGAGGCGGGCGATGCCGTCGACCGCGACCTTGCCGGGCGAGGCGGACATGACCGGTCCGCGCGCCGTGCGCTCGAGCCCGGAGACCGATGAGATCGCATCGCGGTAGATGGACACGGCTCGGTCCAGCGGCAGCTCGAAGTACTGGCTGGCCCCGGTGTCCCGCTCCACGAACATGTAATACGGCGCCACACCGAGCTGGGTCATCGTCCGCCACATCTGGGCCCACACGGCCGGGTCGTCATTCACATGGCGCACCAGAGGCGCCTGCGCACGGATGACGGCGCCGGTGTCCCGGATCCGCCGGATGGCCTGCCGGCAGGCATCGGTCTCCAACTCGCGTACGTGGGAGAAGTGCGCCATCACGGCCACGTGCCGACCCGCCGCAGTCGCGTCCTCCAGGAGCCGCAGCAAGTCCGTCGCATCGGCATCGGTGGTGAAGCGATAGGGCCAGTAGGACAGCGCCTTCGTCCCGATGCGGATGTTGCGGATGTGTGCGAAACGGGGTTCCAGCAGCGGGGAGAGGTAGGCCCGTAGCCGATCCGTGGACATGATCATCGGGTCCCCGCCGGTGAACAGCACGTCCGAGACCTCGGGGTGGCCCGCAAGGTACTGGAGAGCCTGCTCCGGCCCGGACACGGCCTGCTTCAGTTCCGCGACGCCGATGAACTGGGCCCAGCGGAAGCAGTATCCGCAGTAGGCGTGGCAGGTCTGGCCCTGTCCGGGGAACACCAGCACCGTCTCTCGGTACTTGTGCTGCAGACCGACGAGCGAGCCCGTCTCGTCCTCGGGAACGTTCGCCTGCAGCTGCCCCCCGGGGTGGGGATTGAGCTGCAGCCGGGCCCTGTTGACCGCGCCGAGCAGTTCCGCACGGGGGACCTTGCCGTCGATCAGTTCGGCGACCTCCTCGTAGAGCGGCTCGGGCAGCATGTCGCGGTCCGGGAAGGTCAGCCGGTAGATCGGATCGTCGGGAGCCCTGTCCCAGTCGATGAGTTCGTCGAGTACGTAGTTGTTGACCTTGAACGGCAGGACCGAGCTCACCACCTCGATGTCC
>NZ_BAAAUG010000252.1:0-5969 GCF_039533825.1 Streptomyces rectiviolaceus | reverse complement strand
GCTCCTCGAACGCGCCGACAACACCAGCGACGCCAGCGAATACAACTCCCTCATGCTCGGCATCGCCGCCCTCGCCGGAATCCGCATCCACTACGGCGGCGAGGTCCTCCGCTGCTCCTGCATCTGCGTGTGCCCGAAGGTCTTCGACAACGCCGACCCGGACGCCCGGACCATCGAAGTGTCCGCCGGGTTCAACCTGCCGATCCGCCAGTGCCCCACCTGCGCCGACCGGCACCCCACACCCGACCTGGACTGACCCACAGACTCCCCGGCCGCGGACGGAGCCGACCCTCCGCGGCCGGGTGCTTTCGCCTCGCACCACCCCAAGACCTCACACACCGACGGCAGGGGAGACCCCCATGTCCAGCACCGGCACCATCCTCCGCACCGCCGCCCAGCTCTACGCCTACTACGGCCACCACAACGGCCCCCACTTCGCCGGCTTCGACGGACGCCTCGACCCCGTGGCAGCGATCTTCCGGGCGATCACCGGGCACACCCCGCACTGCTTCATCGACGACGACGACATCGCGCTGCTGCTCATCACCACCAACGCCCCCGCCATGGACGCCATCCGCGCCCTGTCTGCCGTGCTGCCCACCGAGCCCCCGCTCACCGACGGCGTCGTCGACCACATCGAGCACATCAGCGACCTGACCGCGTACGCCGCCCTCGGCCAGCCGCCCGCCACCCCCGACGTGGTCCTCGGCAACTTCGCCCGCGCCGCCCAGGCCGCCGACACCCTCGCCTCCCTCCCCACCCAGCGCCCCCACGCTGCCTGACCGGAACGGACCCCACGCCATGACCACCATGACCATCGCCCCGGCCACCTGCGGATTCTCCGCCGACGACCTGAACCGCTTCGCCGGACGCGCCGACGCCTACGACGACCACGGCGTACTCACCCTCGACGAACTCAACGTCCGCGCCGACTACATCACCGACCTCCACCCCAACCTCGCCTACGCCCAGGGCTACACCGCATACGTCAAGGGCGCCCAGCTCGAGCAGCAGTTCATCTCCGGCCGCACGGACACGACGACCGCAGGAGGCTACCGATGAGAACCCGCACCGCGTCCACCACCGCGTTCACCGCGACCCTCGCCCTCGGCGCCGTCCTCCTCGCCCCCACCGACGCGAACAGCGCCACCACCCCGATCACCTCCGGGACCGGCTGGAAGCTCCAGGCCCCCGCCATCACGCATGTCGACAGCCGCTCTTGGACCATCGCGTTCCACGATGCCGCCTCCCGAACCAAGCTCACCCCGTACCTGAAGAGGACGGCCGCCGAGCTCACGTCCTACCTCGGCGTGAAGATCACCGTTTCCACGCGGATCGTCCCCATCACCCGCGGCACCTGCCTCACCAGCCACGTCATCAGCTATCGCTACATGAGCAAGCCCGACCCGGCATCCCCCAACCGGTCCTTCACCGGCACCTGCGCCACCAGCACCCGCGCCGCCCACAGCGCCTACGTCTACATCAACGCCGACTACTGGTCGCCGACCCGCCGCTTCTCCGAGCCCGTCCGCAAGAACGTCATCTGGCACGAGTCCGCCCACGCCGTCGGCCTCTCCCACCCCAACACCTGCCCCACCAACAAGGCTGGCCTGCGCCCCCTGATGTGTGCCGACACCTACAAGGACCTCCGCGACCGCCGATACAGCCCCTACGAGGCCACCGCCTTCCGGCAGCTCGTCAAGAACCGCGCCTACACGGCGGTGGGGGAGCGGTGACCTGGCCGGCGGCCATCGCCACCGCCATCGGCGTCGCCGCCCTCACCCTCCTCCTCATCCACCAGCACCGGAGCACACCCCGCACCACCACTTCCCGCAGGACGGAGCCAGACCGTGAGCACCAAAACCAGCAACAGGCGCCCCACCGCCCCCCAGACGAAGCCCCGCACCAACACAACGCCTGACCACCCCCACACGGTCGACCTCCACAAGCGCCCACACCTCACCCTCACCAAAAACCCCGCCCCCACCAAAGCGGCTCTCCCCACCCGCCCCTGGATGACCGACGCCCAGGGCTACGCCACCCTCGCCGCGCTCCTCGCCGACATCACCACCCCCCACCTCTCCGCCTGGACCGACATAGGCAACGACAACGCCACCCGCCCCCACACCGACGGCACCCTCACCTACCAGCACGCCACCCACACCCTCACCTGGACCGCCACCTGCCCCCAAGGCACCCACCACAACTACCCGATCACCGCCCCCGGCGACCTCAAAGCCGCACGCACCCACCTCGCCTGGTGCCAAGACCGCCACACCCCCACCAGCCCCGTCCGCAGCCTCGCTGACGCCTTCGGCCACGACACCGACCGCACCCTCGCCGACAGCCTCACCCGCTCAGACAGCGGAACCACCGACACCCAGCCCCTCACCGCCGCAGCCATCCGCGCCGGACTCGAAGCCCGCACGCAGGAGGCCGACACCGACCAGCCGAAGGAGCACCCCGAGCCGTGAAAGCCCTCACCGTTCGCCAGCCCTGGGCCGGTGCCATCGCCCACCAGACAAAGCGCGTAGAGAACCGCACCTGGAAGCTCCCCGCCGCGCACGAGGGCGCCCGCATCCTCATCCATGCCGGAGCCCAGCGGGACCGCGACGCCATCGTCTACGGCGAACACCTTGACGTGTACTCCGCGATCGTTGCTATCGCCACGGTCACCGGATGCCACTTCGACGACGGCAACCAGGTCTGCTGCAGCTACTGGGCCCAGCCCGGCCTCTACCACTGGTCGCTCGCCGACGTCGTTGCCCTCCCCGAGCCGGTGCTCGCCAAAGGGGCGCTCGGCTTCTGGACGCCCGACGACGACCTCGTCGCCACCGTTGCCCACCAACTGGAGGCCGTCCGTGCCTGAGCAGATCCCCGAGCCCGTCGTCCGCGCAGTGGAGTACACCGTGAACTGCGTACCCGATGACGGCTACCACTTCGAGATCCGCGTTCAGCACCGCGGCAAGGGTCGCTACGCCGTCACCCGCCACGGCCACAGTTGCCTCGGAGCCGACGGCACCTGGGACCGAGGCGTCAAGGAGTACGACCGCGGCGACGCCTGGCTCAACGCCCACCGCCTCGACCTCGACACCGCCCTGAACCTCGCCAAGAAGGCCGCCCCGCACGTCACCGTCAACGGCTACACCGTGGCCGACGCCCTCGCCATGCAGCAGAAGCGACGTGAACGCGATGGCTGACCAGGACACGGCGTACGTCGACACCCTCGCCGGACAGCTCTGCACCCGGCACACCGCGCTCCTCGCCACCGCGGAGAACGACCTCGCCCTCGCCCGCGGACGCCTCGCCATCGTCACCGCATGGATCCAGGACTCACACCACGACCAGACCGCCCGCACAGCCCTCGCCCACGACCTCGGCCTCCCAGGACCCCGATGAACAGCTACCTCATCGCCTGCTACGGCAAAGCCCGCTTCCCCAGCCGCAGCGCCGCCCGACGCCGAGCCCGACAGATACGCGGCACCGGCGGACCCGCCTTCACCAACTACCGCTGCCGATGGTGCCGCCACGTCCACCTGGCCCACCGCCCAGGCCAAGCCACCCACCTACGCGCCGGACCCCACGGCCCCATACCCGTCCAGGAGTACGCAGCGTGACTATGACCGCCCCCGAACCCCACACCACCCGCCCCCGGGCCTGGCGCCTCGCCCTCCCCGCAGAGACCACCCTCATCAACGCCAACGACCGCATGCACCCAGCGAAGCGCGCCTCCTTCGTCAAGGTCATCCGACAAGCCGCATGGGCCATGGCCCGGCACCACAAACTCCCCGCCCTGGAACGCGCCCACGTCTTCTACGTCGTCCACCCCGACACGAAGGGGAGGCGCCGCGACCCCGGTAACTGGTCGCCCTCCGCCAAAGCCGCAGTGGACGGCCTCGTAGACGCCGGCGTCCTCCCCGACGACGACCACACCCGCCTCCTCGGCCCCGACCCCCGCATCGGCACACCGGTCAAGGGCGCCCAACTCGTTCTGTGGGTCACCGACCTCGACCAGATCAGCCCCGAACACCTCCAACTCCTCAACCCGCCGGACCTCGCCCCGTGAGCTCCACAGCGGCCGCCACGTGCCGCCGTACGAGACATGCCGCCCAAACCGTCGACAGCCCCCACCCGCGTGAGGAGACGCCCCCGATGCTCAACCTCGTCATCCCCCAGATCGCCGGATCCGACTGGCGCAAGTACGCCGGGTGTCGGCAAGTCGATCCGGAACTGTTCTTCCCCGGGAAGGGCCCGGCCGGAGCCGCCCAGGCGCGGGACGCGAAGCAGGTCTGTTCGCTGTGCCCGGTCGCCGTGCGGTGCCTGCAGTGGGCGCTGACGAACCGGCAGGACTCGGGGGTCTGGGGAGGGATGACGGAGTCGGACCGGCGTGTGCTGCACGGTCGGCGGCCTGGGCGGACGCGTCCGGCGTCGGGCAAGCCGGTGGCGCAGGAGCTGCTGGACATGCGCGGGCAGGAGTTCCTCGAGCTGCAGCGGAAGGGGAGGTCGCCTATGGAGATCGCGCAGTCGCTCGGTACGAACGTGCAGACCGTGAACAACATGCAGCGGCTCTACGAGCAGTTGCAGGCCGATGCGTCCCGCGCTGTGGAATCGGCGGGGGTGGCGGCATGAGCGGGATGACGGTGGAGGAGCGCGGGGACTTGGCCGAGCGGCTGCTGCCCGTGGCGGCGAACCTGGTCACGCTGGTCCACGGGGATGGCGGTCCGCAGGACGTACACGGTGTGCTGGCCACTCTGGACAGCCACGAGAAGGATGCACTCCTGGTTGTCCTGGCCGGCCTGGTGGATCCGGAGCAGCCGCTGGGGAAGGCCCTGGGGTGGCTGGAGTTCACCGAGGACCGGGATTTGGCGGTCCCACCGTGGACGGACGGAAGGGCTGTGCGGGAGCTGGCTCCTGAGCCGGTGGTCGAGGCCGAGGCTATCGATCCGGTGGCGGTACGCCGGTACGTGCAAGGGTCTGGCGTTGAGGTGAGCGAACCGGAGCGGCTGGCTGCTGTCCGCGAGCTCGCTGCGGCGGGCATGTCGTACACGGACATCGACTCCCTGCGTGCCCTGGAAGGCGGGGACACGGGAAAGTTCGTGAACCGGATGAAGAAGCGGCACGAGCGCAGTGGCCGCCCCTTCCCCGCAATCCATGCACACAGCAAGCCGGACGCGTTCACCCCGGTCCAGGCCCGTCAGCTGCGGGAACGGTATGCCAGTGAAGACGTCACCGACCTTGAGCTGGCGATGAGCTGGGGTGTGACCCGCAAGACGATGACGGCGCTGCTGAGCGGCGAAACGTACCGGACTGCTGGCGGGCCGATCCGGGAGAAGCGCACGAAGGCGTCTGCGGCGTCGAAGCAGGGGTTCATCGGGCATCCCAACGCGGGGCGGCCGGATGGGTTCGCTGCGGTCCCCTATAACCAGATCCGATTCTGAGGAGCAGCAGCATGAGCTTGCCGACGATGACCGGTACCGCCCGCTTGATCGACAATCCGGAGCTGCGGTTCGCCGCAGGGTCGGGGAAGGCCGTGGTGAAGGTACGCCTGGCGTTCAACGCACGGAAGAAGGACCCCACCTCGGGGGATTGGGTAGATGGGGACAGCTTTTTCATCGACGGGACTGCCTTCGAGCAGGCCGCGGAGAACATCGCCTCGTCCTTGGAGAAGGGCATGGAGGTGATCGTGTCGGGGCGGCTGCGTACGGAGCGGTGGGAGACAAAGCAGCAGGAGAAGCGGTCGGCGCCGGCGCTGCTCATCGACTCGATCGGCCCGTCGCTGCGGTCGGCTACGGCGGTGGTGTCGAAGGCGGGTTCTGGTAGTGGCCGGCAGGAGTTCCAGCAGGCGCGGCAGTCGGCGGGTTCGGGGGATCCGTGGACGTCGGCGTCGCAGCAGGCGGGGCAGGGCGGCGGGGGGTCGTGGGGGAGTGGGGAAGAACCTCCCTTCTAGACGTGGTGGTTGGTGGGAGGGG
>NZ_BAAAUG010000251.1:0-1589 GCF_039533825.1 Streptomyces rectiviolaceus | reverse complement strand
CCCAGGCGGGTATCGAGGGAACGCAGGGGCGGCCGGCCGTCGTCGTGGAGATCGACGAGCGCGGAGTGCAGATCAGCGAAGTCCTTAACCACGCTGATGTGCACTCCGCTTCGGTGGCCGCTGACCACGCCCTGGGTGCGGGCCTCATCACGCCGTGCGCGCTTCCACAGCCGTTCGACTTCCTTCGTGCTGCGTCCGCAGGCCGCGGCGTAGGCCAGAACCACAGCTGGGTTCTGCGGCACGCTGCGCCCGGAGGCGGCGCGCGCGAGAGAGTCCGCGCTGTACTTGGTACGAGAGGCGAGCTGCTCGTAGGTCAGAGCGGCGTCCGTCCTGCCATTACGCAGCCAGGTCACCAGAACCAGTAGTGACCGGCTGCACCGGGGGATGGGGTTCTCGCGGCGCGCCATCGGACGGTCAGGCCTGAGCGGGCCGCGGTGTGGCGTTGCGGCCGCGCCGCAGCCCCACCAGGTGGCGGCCGAGGGAGCCGGCCTCGAGGAGGAGGACGAGTACGCCCACGGCCGGCAGACCGGCGGCGGCCAGGGCGGCGGCGATGATGACCACGATGAGGACGACTGCCTCGGGTGTAGTCAGAGGACGTGACGTGCCGCAAGTTGTGTTGTTCAACGTATCGCCTAACTGTTCGTTCGGGGCTCAACTTCATGTACTGCGGGCTCAGTTGCGGGTACTGCGGGCGGTGCTGGTCGTGCGCCGGGGCGGTTGCCGCCGCCCGGGTGGTTAGCGATGTTGCAGCATCCCGGCGGCCCCCAGCACTATCCGCCGAGCACTCAATCCGCAGATGTGTCCTTTTGCCGGTCTGGCCCCACAGCGGCCCCCCGACGGGGATCGTGCCTGTTCACGGGTGATGAGGTGGGTTCCTTTCCGCAGTTGTGACCCACCTTTCGATCGCCATGATCGTCACCGAGGGTGACAATCCGCAGAAGTGTCCCGCGATCCACTACAGCTTTCGGACATGCCGAAACGCGCATCACCGCAGCTCAGAACGGGAATTTCCACTCCAGTTTCCGCACCCGCGTCCCAACCTTGACCTTCGCGCCGACATGCCTGATCTTTGTGCGTGCCTGACTGCACGGCCTCACGGCTACCAGCGGGCTCTCCGAAGTACTGCGGGCAACACAGTTACCCAGGAGACCGAGCCGCCCCCGTTGCCGCGGGAGAGGCTCACCGTTCTGGCGCCGCGCACAGCGGCGCCAGAACACTCCTTGACCCGCTTTTCCCGCGGCTCGCGAGGCCTTCCTGCCATGCCCGCCTGCAAAAGGACATCTGCGACGTGCCGGTTTGGCCGTCAGTGACGACATGTCAGCCCAAGATCGCTGGTCGGGCTTAAAGGAAGAGTGAGGTCGCTGACGTGGGGTAATGCGTACACCGCCGTCCATGGCGGGAGCAGTGGCAGAGATGGGGAGTGAAACGGCGGGCGCATCAACGGCGTCCACGACGGGCGGAGGTGTAGGGCGGCCCAACGTTTCTTCGGTGAACTTCGTCCCCCACACGGCTGAGAGGCCTGCCGAGCCCACTGTCCACACCCGCGTGCGCTGCTAAGCCTGCCGGGGTGATCAAGAACCTCACTCGCG
>NZ_BAAAUG010000250.1:0-1491 GCF_039533825.1 Streptomyces rectiviolaceus | reverse complement strand
TGCTCGCTCCTTCGTCATGCCGGTGTGCGAGAGCCCGGTGGCCGAGGCAAGAGCCCGGGACAGCGCACTCACCGCCTGGTCGATCTGGGCTTCCTCCACGATCAGAGCGGGGAGCAGCCGCAGTACGTTTCTCAGCGGTCCGCCGATCTGCACCATCAGCCCCTGGGTGATGGCCTCTTGCTGGACACGCAGCGCCCTTTCGGGGTCCGGCAGGCCGTCCGGTGAGGAGAACTCCCAGCCGAGCATCAGGCCGAGCCCGCGAATGTCACCCGCGATGTCGTGGTCCTCGGCGATCCCCATCAACCCCTCGGCGAGCCGGAAGCCCTGGAGAGCCGCGTTCGCCACCAGCCCTTCGTCCGCGATGACGTCGAGCGTGGCCAACGCCGCGGCGCACGCCACCGCGTTTCCGCCGTAGGTTCCGCCCTGCGACCCCGCAGGGGCGGCGCTCATCAATCTCTCCGACGTGGCCATCACCGACAGCGGCAGTCCGCTGGTCATCCCCTTGGCGGCCACCAGGATGTCGGGCTCGATGCCGAAGTGCTGGTGGCCCCAGAACCGTCCCGTGCGCCCGAACCCGGTCTGGACCTCATCCAGCACCATGAGGAACCCGTGGCGATCTGCTCTCTCCCGCAGCCCTTGCATGAAGGCGGCGGTGGCAGGGATGAAGCCGCCCTCGCCCAGCACCGGTTCCACGATGAGAGCCGCGGTGTCCTCGGGGGCAGTCACGGTCGCCAGGAGGAAGTCGAGTTCCTGCAGCGCGAACCGGGTGGCCTCGTCCTCGCTCCAGCCGTACCGATACGCGGAAGGGAACGGTGCGATGTGTACCCCGGCCATCAGGGGCGCGTATCCCGTGCGGAATCGCGGGCTCGAGGTGGTCATCGACGCGGCGCCCACGGTCCGGCCGTGGAAGCCGCCGTGGAACACGATGACGTTCGGGCGTCCTGTGGCCTGCCGGGCCAGACGCAGCGCCGACTCCATGGCCTCACTGCCGGAGTTGGCGAAGAACAGAGACTGCAGCTCGGGTGGGAGTACCTGCCCGAGACGGTCACACAGGTCGAGCAGGGGCCGGTGCCGCACCGTCACGTACTGGCCGTGGATCAGTCGGCCGGCCTGATCGGTGATCGCGCTGACCACCCTCGGGTGACAGTGGCCGGTGCTGGTGACCCCGATTCCGGCAGTGAAGTCCAGATACTGCTGCCCGTCGTCTCCGTACACGTCAAGCCCTCTGGCGTGGCTGACGGTGACCGGAGTCGCTGGTTTGAGAATGGGCGATAAGCGTGCCATGGGTCGTCCCTCCATGTGGTTGCACCCCTGTGGCGCTGCCCCGACCCGATGAAGGTAGCCAGGCCCAATCGAAAAGACAACCGGACAGTCGGTTTATTGCTTGCCTACCCCATGAGGGGAGATCTGTACGCTTTCCGGCAGTTTGAGCCCATGGGGTGCCCCGAGTTGGGCGCTCTAGGGGTGCTCTAGAGGTGCTCTCGGGGTGCT
>NZ_BAAAUG010000249.1:0-3768 GCF_039533825.1 Streptomyces rectiviolaceus | reverse complement strand
TCGAAGAGATCCTGCAGCGGGCCAACCAGACGATCGCCGCCGAGCAGGCCCCGCTCACCCCGACCTTCTACAGGAACCCCACACCGACGCCCGCCATCGGCGATGCCCCGCCCGTACAACAGCCCGGACGCCCCGCCATGAGCCAGCAAGCCACCAACGACAGCGTCCGCATGCTGTCCTTCGGCGGCATGGTCTTCCTCACCGGCGCCGGCATCGGAATCGTCATGATGACGTCCGACTACGCCAACCCCACCGTCATCGGCGTCTCCGGCACCGTCCTGGCCGCCGTACTCCTCGCCGCCGCCCGCCTCATGCGGCGCACCAAGGAAGTCGTAGAAGCCGCACCCCCGCAGATCACCCAGTACTACAGCGGCGACGTCCACCAGCAGCACACCGAGATCACCACCAACACCAAGGGCGTCATCGCCTACAACCGCAACGACCTGCCCCTCTGACCACCCACCCCGGAGACCTCATGGCCACCTACCAGCCAACCCGCCGCACCCGCGCCCGCAAGACACCAGCATCACGCTTACGGACCCCGCGCCGCCCCGCTAGCCGCCGCACCAGGATGCGGTACTCCCTCGGCTCGATCGTGGGGGTCTGCCTCGTCCTCATCATCGTCGCGATGACCTACCCCTGGCAGACCGGCGCCATCGTGGTCATCCTCGCCGCAGCGAAGATCCTGGCCGCCGTCCGCCCCCGCCGCCTCGCCGCACTATTCGCCCGGGTCGACCGGGTCTCCGCAGCCATACCGGCCCGACCCGCGCTGCCACGGCGAGGTGCACGCACCCTGGACGCCTTCCGAGGCATGAAGCCCGCCCGGTTCGAGCAGGCCATCGCCGAACTCGCACAGGGCGACGACCGTGTTCTGGCAGCCCACCCCGTCGGAGGATCCGGCGACGGAGGCATCGACGTTCGCGTGAAACTCCACAACGGCACCGCCTGGTTCATCCAGTGCAAGCGCAACCAGCGCGGCAACAACGTGCCTCCGCAGGTCATTCGGGACGCCAACGGCGCCTACCGCGATCTCCACCACTGCCACCACGCGGCCGTCATCACCACCGCCGACTTCACCAGGCAGGCCTACGAAACCAACAGGCGGTTCCGTAGCCCGCTCACGCTGTTCACCGGACACGACGTGGCAGCATGGGCGAACGGCACTGGACCTGCCCCGTGGGATGTCCCCATCCATCACGGGGGATAGCGCCTCGGACAGACCCGCGATCGTGCCCCACCATGAAAGTGCACGGCCCGGGAGCGGCTCTTTCTTGGCTGGGACGTCCCCGCGCCCCTCGGTAGTAAAGGCAGTACCCGGGCCGTGTCACCTCAGCCCCCGCGCCCGTTACGCCCCACGAAGACCGCTCGGGATGGGCGTTAACCCCCCAGGCCTGACCCCGAGCTCACGGCCCTGTACGCCACCCCCCCCCGGCGTACGGGGCCGCTTCACGCCAAGCGGGGGGAACGACCGCCTACATCTCGGGGATGATCAGGGCAGGCGCGGGGCCTCACAACACCACACAAATTCGCGGGAGCCCCGACCGCTATGCCACCATCCAAAGCCACGCAAGCCCTGGTTGCCGAACGCCGCGCCAAGCTCCTCAAGCTGCGTATCGCCGGGATCTCCTTCCACGACCAGCGCGTCCTCGACCTCGGATACGAATCCCGCGGCCACGCCTCCAAGGACCTCCTGCGCGCGCTGAAGGATCACCGCGAGGAAGAAGCCGCCGCAGTCGACGTCTACCGCCAACAGGAGAACGAACGCCTCGACGCGCTCCTCGAGGCCGCCTGGCCTCGCGCCACCAAGCCCAGCCCCGTCTTCGACAAGGAAGGCATGGTCGTCGGGGAAGAGCTCGACATGCGGGCTGTCGACACCGTGCTGCGTCTCATGGACCGCCGCGCCAAGCTCAACGGCCTGGACATGCCCGTGAAGACCGAAGTCACCGGCGCCGACGGCGGGCCCCTGCAACTGGGCTCGGCAACCAGCGCCGAGCTAGAGGCGCTCATCGGTATCAGTGAAGGCTCCCCGACACCCGACGACGCCGCGCCCGTGCCCACGGCCGGGGAACCGGACGACGGTGCCCCGTAACAGCGGCCTCCTGGCCCGCTACCGCAGCTTGCCCCGCGAGGAGCGCCTGGTCATCGCCCACAGCGCGTCCGCGGAGCTGCGTGAGGACCTCATCCGTGTCGAACGGGAGATTGCCCTGGACCTGTCCCCGGGCGCACTGTCGGCGGTCCTGACGCACGGGCGGGAGATGCAGGCTCCGCACCTGGACATCATCGACCGGATCTACCAGCGGATCGCCGCCGGTGAACGCCTGCGCGTCATGGTGACCATGCCGCCCCGTGCCGGAAAGTCCCGGCGCACCTCCCGATGGGGGCCGACCTGGTACCTGCGGCGCCAGCCCGAGCACCGCTTCATGCTCGCCTCCTACGCCGCGCACCTGGCCGACGACCACGGCCGGTGGGTGCGCAACACCATCACCGAGAACGCCCCTCTGCTGGGCATCAGCCTCAAGTACGGGTCACAGGCCGCCAACCGTTTCGACATCGACGGCCACGAGGGCGGCATGGTCACCGCCGGTGTCGGAGGCGCGCTTACCGGCCGCGGCGCGCACACCGCAGTCGTCGATGATCCATTCAAGGGGTCTGAGGACGCCGGATCGCCCACCCAGCGCGACCGGGTGTGGGACTGGTGGCAGGCTGTTCTGTTGACCCGCCTGGAACCCCAGGGCTCGGTCCTGCTGGTCAACACTCGCTGGGACGACGACGACCTGTCCGGACGGCTGCTGCGCGAAGAGCCCGAGGACTGGATCGTCATCGACCTGCCCGCCCTTGCCCTCTCCGACGACGACCCGCTCGGCCGGGCCCCCGGGGAAGCACTGTGGCCCGAACGGTTCACCGCCGAGGATTACGCCCGCATCCGCAAGTCCGTGGGAGAACGCGTCTGGTGGTCGCTCTACCAGCAGAAGCCGCGCCCGCTGTCCGGCGGCGTGTGGAACCAGGCGTGGATCGACGGCAACCGCATCTCCGCGGCTGCGCTGCGCAGCATCGACATGGACCGCATCGTCATCTCCGTCGACCCGGCAGGCGGTAACACCACCGGCCATGACGAAGTCGGCATCACCGCCTCCGGGTCTGCGCTGGTCGAATCGATCGGCCACCGGCACGCCCAGCCCGAACGCCGCCACGAGTTCTACCTCCTGGACGACAAGTCGGCGTCCCTGGGAGCCGACGAATGGGGCACCCAGGCCTGCCTGCTGGCCATCGAGTGGCAGGCCGACGCGATCGTCGTCGAAGCGAACTACGGCGGCGACATGACCAGCCAGGTCATCATCCAGGCGTGGCAGGAACTCGGCCGCCGAGGCCTGACCAAGAACCTGCTGATGCCGCGGATCATCCCCGTCAACGCCAAGCAGGGCAAACGCCTGCGCGCGGAGCCCATCGCTCAGCTCTACGAACAGGGCCGCGTCCACCACGTCGGTGTGTTCCACAAACTGGAGTCCCAGATGGTGACGTGGATGGCGGGCATGGACTCCCCGGACCGGATGGACGCCGCCGTGCACGGCTTCACGGAACTCGCCGACCTGGAATCCGGGCAGACCACCTACGGCACCTACGAGCGTCAGCAGCCTCGCGGACGGCGCTGAGCGCAGGCAACGTTCGTCCCCGGTCCTCCTATCCTGATCAAAGGCGCGGGGCCTGGAACCGTATTCCGGAAGGGAACACTGGTGGGTCTTCCTCGCCTGATCGTCGACCGGCTGGGGC
>NZ_BAAAUG010000248.1:0-4269 GCF_039533825.1 Streptomyces rectiviolaceus | reverse complement strand
GACGTGAGAGCGGCCGGTAGCGGACGGCGGCGGCCGGCCCGGGAACGGCTCCTGGAGGCGGCGGCCCGGCGCTTCTACGCCGACGGTGTGGCGGCGACCGGTATCGACACGATCACGGCTGAGGCCGGCGTGGCGAAGATGAGCCTGTACAACAACTTCTCCTCCAAGGCCGACCTGGTCCGGGCCTACCTGGATGCCCGGCACGAGGAGTGGCTCGGCTTGTACCGGGCCCGACTGGCGCACGCCGACGGCCCGCGTGAGGGCGTGTTGGCGGTCTTCGACGCGTACGCCGATCACGCGGCCTTCGCGTACGAGAACGGCTTCCGCGGCTGTGGGCTGCTCAATGCCGCCGCCGAGCTTCCGGCCGGCGACGAGGGCCGGGCCGTGGTCCGCGCCCACAAGGAAGAGGTCGAGCGCTTGGTCGCCGAACACCTGGAGCAGCTGTTGCCTGGTCGGCCCGACGAGGCCCGTGCAACGGCCGAGCACCTTTCCTTCCTCCTGGAGGGGGCGATGGCCCGTGCCGGCCTGGAGGGAGACGGCGAGCGTGTCCAGCACGCCCGCTCGATGGCCACGGCTCTGCTGGACCGGGTGTGAGCCGCGTCGACCACGGCCGGTCCGTGGGCATCGGGGCCCTGTGCGTGCTGGCTGCCTCCGTGCTGTGGGGTACGACGGGCACGGCCGCCACCTTCGCCCCGGACGTGGGCCCCCTCGCGATCGGGGCCGTCGCCATGGGCATCGGCGGACTGCTCCAGGCCATCATCGCCGCCCCGCAGATCCGCCATCACGCATCCCGGCTGCGCGACCAGCGCGGCACGGTCCTGCTCGGCGCCGCATCGGTGACGGCCTACCCCCTGGCGTTCTACAGCTCCATGCACCTGGCCGGAGTCGCCGTCGGCACCGTCGTGTCGATCGGCACCGCCCCCCTCGCCTCAGCCCTGATCGAGCGCGTCGTGGACGGCCGCCGCCTCACCCGCCGCTGGATGCTCGCCGCTACCCTCGGCCTGCTCGGCACCGTCCTACTGTGCGTCGCCGAAGCCGCCCACGCCACCGACGGCACGGGCCGCAGCTCCATATCCGACACCCTGCTCGGCATCGGCCTCGGCCTCCTCGCCGCCGCGACATACGCCCTCTACTCCTGGGCCGCGCACCGGCTCATCACCCGCCAGATCCCCTCCCGAGCAGCGATGGGCGCGATCTTCGGACTCGGCGCACTACTCCTCCTGCCCGTCCTCCTCGCCACGGGTGCCCCGCTCGTCGCCTCCTGGTCCAACGCCGCCGTCGGCACCTACATGGCACTCGTCCCCATGTTCGCCGGCTACGTCCTGTTCGGCTGGGGACTCGCCCACGTGCCCGCCAGCACCGCAACCGCCCTGTCCCTGCTCGAACCTGCCGTCGCTGCCGTCCTCGCCGTCCTGGTGGTCAGCGAACGCCTCCCCGCCACCGGCTGGATGGGCATCGCCCTCGTCATCGCCTGCCTCGCCGCCCTCATCACCCCCACCCACCGCCGCTCACGCGAACAGCTGCGCAGCCCTGCGGACCACGAGAGCGAGGTCAGCGTGACCAGTGTTGCCAGCCACGCCGATTGAACGCGCGGTCAGTTCCGCCTGCCGGGCCGGTAGAGCACAACCTCGTCAGCTACCACGTCCGACCGCCTCCCATAGTTGCCCTCCCACCCAGGCGGCAGGTGCTGTCCAAGGTGGTGAACATCGAACACGACACGGCTGCCACGCCTCCCGAAGTCATGAACAGGTGCTGTCCGATCTCGTGAACAAAGCCAGGCGCTGAGAAGCGGCAGGACCGCCATCGACCTGGCCTGTGGCAACGGCCAGTGGACACGGCAACTCGCCGTCTGGGGACTGAAGGTGACTGGCTACGACTTCTCGCCCGAGGCACTGCGGCAAGCTGCCAACGCGGGCATGCGCGACCGGCTGAGCTACGCGCGGTGGGACATCGACGTCGAGTCCATCCCCGACGATCTGAGGCCCAGCGGCATCGATGTGGTGACGTGCCGCTTCGCGCTCCCCTACCTCGACCGAGCCCGGCTGCTGACCGATGTGGGGCGCTGGCTCGCCGACTCCGGCACCTTCTACGCGCTCGTCCGCGTCGACGTCCAGGGCGCCGACACCCGCCCTGCTCCGGGCCCCGACGAGGCCGCCGGAGCGGAAGCGTTTCGCCGCGGGCTCACCGAGGAGCAGATCCAGTCCCTCGGCCACGGCTGGGCCCACCGAGAGACGTACAGCCTGAGCCGCTGGCACCGCGCGATCATGCTGCGCGGCTACGGCGGCTGACCCAGACTCCGCCCCTCCTCCGATGGCAGTGACGGATCTTGGAGGAGGGGCGGGTTCCAATGCCGGCCCGCGAACCCGGCGCCGGCTCGGAGACGTCCGCACTCCTCGCTCTGGCCAGGGGCGGGCAGCGGGACCGGCCAGGACCCCGCCGGCCCACGACCACATCGCCCGCTCAGCAGGAGCGGCGCGGTGCGGCACCACCGGTTCAAGCACCCGCTCGCACCGGCCGCAGCAGAACAGAGAGGGGAGGAGAACCATTGGGAGACAAGCCCAAGTCCGAACTCGCCGCGCAGGCCGATCCCGCGCGCGCCGCGAGGCTGCCGACCTGCTGATGACGCGCGCACCCAAGCCTGAACGCTACGACGCGAGGGGATAGGCCGTGGGACAGGCAGCGACATTCGCGACCGCCGCGCCCAGGGCACCGCGCCGCAGCTGTGCATCGATGGCGGCAACGCCACTGGGTGTCCATCGAGGCGATGTGGCGCGATGGGGAAGTTGGCGACCGTGAGTTCGAGGGCGACTTCATCGACTTCGTCGTCTGCGACGACATCGGCGAAGGCCCCGACGGCTGGGATTTCCCCGGCGGTGGTCTACCCCACGGACGCCTCTGCAGGGCGTTTCACGGCCAGTCGACGAGGCCGGCGAACAGCAGATACAGAGCGAGTACGGAGACGGGTGCGAGGACAGCCAGGAGCGCCCGTCTGGCGGCGTGGCGCTTCTGCCAGGGCAGGGCCCATGCGGCGAGCAGCAGCCCCGCAGGGACCGTGAGGCCGAAGAGGAAGACGGTGAAGGCGGTGTCGAAGCTGGGGTTGAAGCGGTCAGCCTCCGAGGTGGTGCAGGAGTCGCAGGCCATCGGGGAGAGCGCGACAAATACAAAGGCAAAGAAGGCCGTTGGAAGGGTGAGCAGGGTGGAGAGCAGCGGGCCGATCCAAGCTCGCCGAGCGCGATCGCACGGTGCGTCCTGTGTCATACACACGACCCAACATCAGCGCGGCCCCCGCTACATCCGTACGCGTACTCAGGTGATGGCGGCCTCGCTCGCCCCGGGCACCGGCTGCCCCGGGCGGAGGACCGGGGCGACCGGTTGGGTGGCTCGTCATGCGCCACACATGGACGGGCCGTATTCCCCGGCCGACAGCGGGAGCCAGTCGCACACGAGGGAACTCCGCGCTAAATACGGAGTGTTCGGGATCTTGGCAGGGGAGCCTGCCAGCGGCAAGTGAAATTGGGACAGCCCCGCAAGAACTCATCGGCCCGCCGCAGGGCCTGCGCACGGTCGACCGTCCCTGTCCGCATTCTGATCGTCTCCGCACACCGGCCATATCGGTTGACGACCGATACACCAGCACGGGCTCGTAGGACGCATCGATTTCGCACCGCGCGGTTCGAGATTGCGCGAAATGCACCGGCTCAAGCGCTGGGACAACACCGCATCAACCTCCGATGGCCCGCTTCCAGGACTGGCACGATGCTCCACGTCCACGGCCGGGCGCCACACCGGGCGCGCAGCTGGAGCGCAGCTGCGATGACCAGCCGCGCTCATCGCTGTAGCCGAAGGAGGGACGTCGGCACTGCGGGCAGGCGAGCTCTCCGCGGCGCTGCGCCTGGTCGATGAGGAGTTCGCGGCTCATTCGCGCGGCGGCCTCTGCTTCAGAGGAAGCGGGGTCGGGCACGTGGACCGTGAGCTTGAGAGCGGGGGTCTTGCGCGACGTCGACTCCATCTCGCTCATCAGGAGCTGCAGGTCCCTAGGCGTGACGCGGTCGTGGCGGGTCAGACGCTGCGTGGTGTCGGGCTTGCGTGAGAGCAGCCGGCTGCTGCGGCGGTCGGCGTCCGCCCGGTCCCAGGCCTTCGTCCACTCGGGCAGCTCGCTTCTGCGGACGTTGCAGGCCTCGGCGAGGGCCGCGACGAACGTCCGGCTGGGTGTGGAACTGCCTTTGAGGACCCGCCCGACGGTGCTGTGCGGCAGCCGCCCCACTCCGC
>NZ_BAAAUG010000247.1:0-688 GCF_039533825.1 Streptomyces rectiviolaceus | reverse complement strand
CGTGAACATGGACCGGTACTGGGCGAGCGAGAGGCACCTTTTCAGCGCACGGCAACTGCACAACCGCTTCAACGCGCTGTTGGGTCATGCGCGCGCCACCACCTACATGGGCGGTACGCCCGTCATTGCTTCCGATTCTCCGCAGCCCGCCACGGTGCGGGGGACGGTGGTTCAGGGCGGCATCCCGGAGTGTTGGGACAGCCGCAGCAGTTGAGCGCGCTCACGTTGCGGTCAGTGCAGGAGCAGATGCCCGTGGGCGTTCAGAACGTCACGCACTTCGGGCACTGCTGCATACGGTTGGAGCCGTTCCAGTACTACCCGCGTTCGGGCCGCGGTGCGGTCTGAGGCCAGCTCGCCCGACAACGCGATGATGCGCTGTGCCTCAGCCGCGGCCCGTTCCGGCTCGTTCGCGTCCGCCAGCGCCACGGCCAGCCACGACCGGTACAGTGCCAACTCGCGGGCATGCGTGGTGTCGTACCGGCCGAGTACATCCGTCAGGAGCGGCACGGCGCGCAGCGGCCGGTGCAGTTCCGTGAAGACGCGGGCGTCCATCACCTCGAGTTCGGCGCGGCTGACCCAGTACGCCCACGGCGGGGCCTGTGCGCCGCCCTCGCTCGACAAGGCGTCGTGTGCCTCACCGAGTGCCCGCATGGCTGCCTGGGCCTCTCCGACGCGCGTCTGAGTCCAT
>NZ_BAAAUG010000246.1:0-2126 GCF_039533825.1 Streptomyces rectiviolaceus | reverse complement strand
CTGCAACGGCCCCTCGGCCTCGAGCGCCTGGAGATAGCGCTCCACCACGGCCGAGACGACCAGCGTGCCCTTGCGCGCGAAGTCCGCCTCCTGCAGCGAGAGGTTGAGGCTGGAGACCCACTCATAGGCAGTGGGGCCCACACGGTAGGAGGACGGCTGGGACTTCTCGGTGTCCCAGATCCGTTCCATCGCGAAGTCGGTCGCCAGGTCGATGAGCTCGGACACCTCCCCCGGCACCTGCCGCAGGGCCGCATCCAGGTAATGGCCGATCGCCAGCTGGGAGTTGCCGCTCGTACGACGGTCCGTATTCACCCGGTCCTTGAGCTGGCCAAGGACATCGGGCGAGATGCGGAACCCGAAGGACTGCCATGCACTGGAGTGAATCTTGGCATCGGTGAAACTCTCCTGGACCGCGGCATGCGCCCCGCCGCGTGCCGCCCGCTGACGGCGCGGTCGCGCGGCTGCGGCAGATGGCCCGTCCGCGGGCTGGTCCGCCGGCCGCTCAGCATCTGCCGCATCTGCCACCGCGGCCGCCGGCACGCGCTTCGCGGATCGGGACGCGGAGGGAGCATCTCCCGAGGGGGCCTCCGAACGCGCCGCGGCCGGGGCGGTCTTTGCTCGAGGACCTGGTGCAGTGGGGGCGGCGGGCGCGGGCGCCGGTTCGCGCTCGTCGGCTGGAACGGGGGCCGCATCCGGAATGGACGCTACTTCCTGCGCAGAGGTGGTGTCTCCGCCACCGCGGGGCTGCGGGGTACGCGGTGGGCCCGCGGTGGCCTCATCAGAGGGCGGCGCTGCGGGGGCAGGGTCCGGTCCGCTCTCGGGAGTGCCCTGTCCCCCGCCGATCCACGAGCGGTTGGCCACGTCGTCTGCGCCGGCGAGCAGTCCCTGCACCAGCTGGGCACCGGCGGGCTTGAACTGCTTCTTCTTCGGGCGCCCCTTGGACTCAGCCACCGGAGGCCTCCATCTCGATGCGCTCGGGCATCTCCCACTTCTCCGTGGGCTGCCCCATGCGCGCGACGAGTTGGCCCATGAGCTCGCTGTACATCTTGCCGGGGGTGTGACTGGCAAAGCGGATGACTGAGGGCACGCCGTACGCGAAGGAGTCGCTGATCCGGTTGTCCGTACGAATGTCCGTGCAGAACGGCGCCAGGTCCGCATCCAGCATGCCGTTGCGGATGTTGACTTCCTGGGCCTTCCACTTTGAGGGAGGGTTGGAGCGGTTGAGAACCGCCCCCAGGTACTGCGGTTCGCATTCGCCGCCGGTGCGGTCCTTGACGTATCGCACTGTTCCCCGGGTGGCCGCCGCGCCCTTGAGGGCCGGGTACTCCGGGACGCATACGGTGATGACGAAGTCCGCGGCCGCCAGAGCGGTGGCGGACAAGGAGGACACAGCCGGAGGGGTGTCGATGACGACGAAGTCGAAGTCGTCGGTCACCTCCATGAGCATCCTGCGCAGGATGGGGGTCGACTGGAACCCCTTCTTGTGAATGAGGTCCTGTGCGGCAGTCATGGTGGACTCCTCGCACGCCAACAGGTGCAGAGAGCCCGCGTCTTCCCACTCTTCCAGCAGCTCGCTGCGGTCGAACCACAAGCTGGACAGGTCCATGCGCATGCCCTGCATCCGGGCCTGAAGCACCCACCCCAGCGAGCGGGCCAACTGCTCCTCCCCCGCGAGGTTGACGCCCACAGCCGTCCCGGCCTGAGCCTGAGGGTCCAGGTCGACCGTCAGCACGCGCGCGCCCGCCAACGCCAGACCTGCAGCAAGGTTGACCGTGGTGCTGGTCTTGCCCACCCCTCCCTTCTGTGTCGCCACGGCGATGACCTTCATCGCGTGCCCGCCTCTCTTCAGTGCGTCCGTTGATTCGTCAGCCCACATGTGTCACCAGGAACTTGAGGTTCCGGAACTCGTCTGTCCGGGGAGGATGAGCAGCCGTTTTGGCCGATTCACCCGAGATTAAGAGTCACCTGCTCGCTCTGTTCCTCTAGTGACACGGGATATCAGGCTTGACGATAACAGGACCGGGTCCTTGAGATGCGTGTGACGCGCGTGTCGGCTGCAACGGGTCCACCAGCGCCACGACGCCCCGCCGTCAGGCGGTCCGCCCACCGCGACTTCCAAGGCCCAA
>NZ_BAAAUG010000245.1:0-534 GCF_039533825.1 Streptomyces rectiviolaceus | reverse complement strand
CACATAGGGTATGTGGAGGGAACGCGGGGAAGTGAAACATCTCAGTACCCGCAGGAAGAGAAAACAACCGTGATTCCGGGAGTAGTGGCGAGCGAAACCGGATGAGGCCAAACCGTATACGTGTGAGACCCGGCAGGGGTTGCGTGTGCGGGGTTGTGGGATCTCTCTTTCACAGTCTGCCGGCTGTGAGACGAGTCAGAAACCGTTGATGTAGGCGAAGGACATGCGAAAGGTCCGGCGTAGAGGGTAAGACCCCCGTAGTCGAAACATCAACGGCTCGTTTGAGAGACACCCAAGTAGCACGGGGCCCGAGAAATCCCGTGTGAATCTGGCGGGACCACCCGTTAAGCCTAAATATTCCCTGGTGACCGATAGCGGATAGTACCGTGAGGGAATGGTGAAAAGTACCGCGGGAGCGGAGTGAAATAGTACCTGAAACCGTGTGCCTACAAGCCGTGGGAGCGTCGCTGTATGTGCTTGCACATACAGTCGTGACTGCGTGCCTTTTGAAGAATGAGCCTGCGAGTTTGCGGT
>NZ_BAAAUG010000244.1:0-4432 GCF_039533825.1 Streptomyces rectiviolaceus | reverse complement strand
GGGGTCGGGCCCCTTTCGCATGTGTGGACCCTTCCCGTTCTATGTATTGCGTACGTAATAGATGAACGGTAGGGTGGAGACACCGCACCACACCGCCCGACCTTGGGGGACCCATGCAGACCCAGACCCGGATCACCGAGACCCTCCCGTCGGCCGCGCTGCACCTCATCGCCCGCATCGAGCGTCAGCTGGCCCAGCCGGAACGCGACTTCGCCGCCAAGGTCGGCAAGGCCCTCGGCTTCCGACACGGCTGGACGCCGGACCCGCTCCTCGGCGAGACCGCCACCCGCATCACCAGGTGGTCCCAGTACGAGCTCAACGCCGTGTACGAGCGCGTCGGCGGCACCGTCACCACCCGGCCCGTCCAGCGCAGCATCGACGGCGGCGACACCGCCTGGCCCGCCACCGAGATCACCCTCACCGTCGACCTGCCCGGCATCGGCACCGTCCGGCTCTACACCGACTGGGACGAGCCCACCGGCGGCCGCGACCTCCCGGTCATGGCCACGATCGCCGACACCGCCCTCATCGCCTCCTGATGCCGCTCTGCGACTGCGACGCCACCCGGGAGGAGAAGGCCGCCGGCATCCACCAGGAGCCGTGCGCCTCCCTCCACGGCAACACCGACGACCCGTCCGACCACTACCGCCAGTAGGCAGGAGTCGCCACCCATGCCAGCTACGCCCCACCACCCGGACCGCCTCCACCCGAGTAGCGCCGACGCGCTCATCAAGTCCAAGACGGGCCTTGACCTGCCGGAGCTACTGGACTGCACGCTGCCGCTCGCGAAGCCGTTGCGCCTGGTCCGAATGGAACTCTCGCTGGTCGACCGGGAGCTGAAGGAGGTCACCTCACGCCTTGCGCGCTCCGCCAGCGTCCGACTCGAACAGCTCGCGGACCACCCGGCGAGGGTCTTCGCTCCTGTCGGTGAGCCGACTCCTCGGGACCTCGACACCTGTACGGGCATGCAGGCCGGGCTGTGGAAGGCCGTGGACTCCATTCTCGCCTTCTGGGTCGCCGACGCCCCGTCCGACCACAACCGCCAGTAGAACCCCCTAGACGCCGCACCCCCACCCCCTGGGGTGCGGCAACCCGGCCAGGCCCCCGCTGGCCGATGAACCGCCGTCCCGACGCCCGCACATCCCCCTGTAGGGCGCGGGACGGCGGCCCCCTCCCGAGACTTCACGGAGACGCTGATGACCAAAACCACGGCCGAGCGCCGGACCCGGGTGGCGTTCCCTGCCTCCCCGGCCCTGCCGCTTCACTTTCACCAGTACGGAGCACGCATCGGGGATCGGCTCCCCGACCGGCCCGAACTGCGCACGCTGGACCTGCCGGAAGGCTGGTCCACTGATCTGGGCGAGGAGAACGGCGTACCCCGCCGGATCCTCGACCAGCACGGACGGGCGCGGATCAGCGTCTCGTGGACCGAACACCGCCGGCGGAAGGCCGGCACCTGGTCGTGGCGTCCCGTTCCCGACATCACCATCCACACCCCCGACCTCCACGCCCGTGCAGTAGCCGAGCAGGGCATGCCGCTGGTGTTGGACACCTGGGCAACTCCCGGGGCGATGCTCGGGTACGTCGGCGAGCGCATCGACACGTACACCCGGCTCGGCTACGTGGCGCGCCGAGAGATCTGCCGGTGGGAAGCCGAGCAGCCGGACCACGCGGCGCGTGAGCGGCGAAACCTGGAGTCATACACGCGGAAGCTGGCCGCCTACACCTCCCTCCTGACGGACCTGGTGGCGGCGATCACGTCGGGGTGGACCCCGGACTGGCAGGACCCACCGATCCCGGTGGGGGAGTGACCGGCCATGCAGAAGCCCACCGAGAGGGAACTCCGGCGTTTCATCGCCGACTGCAACGCCCGCCGTGCCGGATCGGCGGCCTTCCAGAAGTCCGCTCGCTGTGCCGCCTTGCGCATGGCCCGCAGCAACTGGCCGACCGCGTGACCGCGTTCCTGCTGTGGCCCCTCGCCGTCTGGCACCTCACACCCCGACTCCTCCGCCACCTCGCCCGCACCCTCACCCCGAAGGAGACCCCTGTATGCCCGACCTGTTCGCCTCCACCGAAGGCCCCGTCGACCTGGCCGCCGACGAGTGTTCGTGCCCGACCTCGGACGGCCAGTTCCTGATGGAGATCGACGCCGGATCGGTGCTCCTCACGCACAAGGCGTGCGGGAAGGAGCCCCGCGGCGACTACCACGACCTCCTCAACCTGCCCCAGATTCCGGTGACCGTGACAGCCACGCCCTACAGGAACTGCGACGGCAGCGAGTGGCATGGCGAGTACCGGTGCGACTGCGGCATCTACCTGTACGCCACCGTCAGCCACCTGGCGGTCCTTCACGACGGTCAGCCGTACCTGATCGACCGCGACTACGCGGACCGGGACGGCGAGGTCTGGCGTATCAGCGATCTGCGGGACGCCCAGGGTCAGCCGCTCGTGTTCCTGCTGCCGGAAGGCGCGGGGGAGCTGGGCCCGCTCCCCGAGATCGCCGACGACTACGGGCCGCTCACCCTCCAGCCCCTCACCCCGAAGAAGGCCCCATGCCCCCTCTGACGAGCCCCTACGAAGGCCTGTACACCCCCACCAGGGACGCCGTACGCGCCTGGAACCAGCGACACCGGGGCACAGCCGTCGCCGACGCCCTCACCGCCTGGACATCGACCACCGCCCACGACGGACGGCCCCTCCACACAGCCCGGGTCGACTGCCCGGACGCCGTGAACGTGCTGACCCGATTCGTCAACAACAGCCCCGCCGGAGGCGTCAACGGGGACCAGCAGCGTCCGGTCCTCGACTACAGCGTCCCGGGCCGTATCGGGTGCCTGTGGCTGCTGGACGGCGAGTGGATCGAACTGTGGGCGCCGGATGGTCAAGCCCCGGTGCCTGAGCCGAGGCAGGTGGTGGGGCTGACTCCGGCGATGGCGGACGCACTCCCGGCCAGCGTGGGCAACGGCAACGGTCCTTCTGGGCGGCTCTCGTTCACCCGCCGCAACAAGACCCCGAAGGAGACCCCCGCCGCATGAGCACGACGCAGACCCGCACCGAGCAGGCCGTCGTCGGCCGCCGCGTGGAGTTCGCCTTCTACAGCAACCTGCACGGCGACGCCAAGACGGTCTGGCATCCCGGCACCATCACCGCCACCGAACCCGGCCTGGCCTGCATCCGCCTGGACGGCGAGCGACGCTCCGGGCTGCACACCCCCCTCGACTACGAAGGCCTGCGCTACCTCGACCAGGTCGTCGCCGTACCCGAACTGCCGATGGGCCGCTTCCAGCCCGGCACCGAGCATCCCGGCATGCACTTCGTGTACGGCGGTGTCCTGGTCGTGGAGTTCGACGACGGCGACCTGGCGGCGATCACCGATGACCGGGACAAGGCAGAGGTTGCTGTCGCCGCCTACCTGCGAGAGCAGGCTGGCCTTGAGGCCGAGCGCGCCATCGGAGTCGAGTTGGCGGCCCTGAAGCCCCAGTGGGCGGTCTTCGAGTGGCAGCCCGAGGACGCCGAATACGACTGGTGCTGGGAGTCCGCCGAAGAGGGCGACGACCAGGCCGTCCGCATCCACTACCTGCCCGCCTGAGGAGACCCTTGATGAGCACAGAGACAGTCAGCGCGTTCGACCTGCCCGAGATCACCAACGAGTACCTGGCCAAGGTTCAGGAGCGCGCCGACAAGGCCACAGACGGCTTCTGGGGGACCTACCGGGACCTGAACGGCACGTACTACGTGGAGTCCCAGCCGAGGACCGTCATCGGGGAAGGCCAGTTCACCAACGGCTACGTCGCCGAGCTGACCGAGAACAAGGACCTCGATACGGGCAACGCGTACAACAACGCCTCATTCATGGCCTACGCCCGCACCGACGTCCCCGCTCTGCTGAAGGGCCTGCGGGAGGCGCGGAAGAACCTGACGGACACAGAGCTGGCGCGGGACTTCTACCACCGGTCCTCCACGCACCTGGCGGGGAAGCGGGACCTGGCCGAAGAGGTGCTCGCCCAGTGGGAGTCGGGATGCCTGGAGCCAGCGAAGGCACTGTGGATGATCCGTGCAGCGCTGGCTGTCGGGGACGTGAAGACGATCCAAGAGCTAGGCAGTGAGACTTCAGAGGACCCGCGGCTTGAGCGCACCTGTTCGGCGGCCCTGATGCCGTTGGACTCAAGGCCGGTCGAGCCGTGTGTGATCCAGGGCAAGCACGGCGTGCACGAGACGGAGACGGGCCGGAAGTGGACGGACGCTGACGCCAGCCTGGAGGGGATCGCATGACTGCACCCATGGAACTGAAGCCGTTGGCCCCGCTGGCCCGCACGATCGCTGAAACCGTCCGGGATACCCCCGTCCAACTCGGCGCTCCGGAAGGCGCCGCCGACCTGGTAGCGATGCTCACCGTGAAGGTCGCTGCCTATGTCGGCGGGGAGATGCCGGA
>NZ_BAAAUG010000243.1:0-4020 GCF_039533825.1 Streptomyces rectiviolaceus | reverse complement strand
GCTACCTCAAGAGCCGCGGCGCACCCCGACCGGCCCGCATCCTCACCAGCGAGCGCGCCGTGTCCGTCCTGGCGTCCAACCTGGAGTACCGCACCGCGTTCTGGAACTCCTCCAGCCCGGCGACCACCCCCTCCACCACGCTGTCCCCGCCCGACGTCAACTCCGTCCGGGCCCGCTGGAACCTGCCGCCCGTCGAAATCTACGACGAGCAGGTGTGGAGCGACGACGTCTACCGCCGCGTCACCCCCGAAGGCCTCTGGGCGATGATCCCCCCGAGTCCGGAACAGTGGGCGCAGACCCAGTACGGCGTCACCGCCGAGCAGGACAACCTCGACTCCGGCGAAAACCCGGGCCTCGAGGCGTCCCGCGAGCCTGGCATGTACGTCAGCTACGACAAGCAGTCCAACCCGGTCCAGTTCTCCACCACGGCCAACGCGATCGCGATGCCGGTCCTGTACGTCCCGGACTTCCACATCGCGGCCACCGTCCTGGACGAGGACTGACCATGGCCATCCTGAAACGAACCGTGTTCGTCCGGGATCCGGTCAGGCACCGCGACGTCATCCTGCGCGCCGGAGAGGAACCCGCACCCGAATACGCGGCCCTCGTCACCAACCCGGCGTGCTGGGAAGACGGCAAGCTGCCCGACACGGCCACCACGGACAGCACTGAAAGCTCCGACACCAGCGACGGTGACGCCGCGAACACGGAGACCAAGCAGGCCGCCCCCGCGGCCAAGAAGACGGCCACCAAGAAGGCGGCCAGCACGCCGGCTCGGGGCCGGAACGCCGCTGACGAGGGCACCAGCGGCACGTAGCAGGTGCGGGCCCGCCACTCCTGTGGTGGGGGCGCCACCCGGCGGGCCCGCACCCGCACCCCTTCCCACCCCGACATCCCCCTGGAGGCAGCAGTGGACGCCGCCGTCAAGGCCTGGCTCCTTGCCCAGCTGGGCGAGACCACCGACCTCACTGACCTCGAGAGCCGCTACACCCGACTCGGCGCGGCCCGCCCCGTCGCCCTCGAAGTCCTGCGCGGACGGCTGGCCGCATTCCTCCAGTCCCCGACCACCGTCAACGTGTCCGGCGTCGTCGGCGTCGGCTACGCGGAGAACATCAAGGGACTCGAGCGTCAGATCGCCCTCTTGGTGGCTGGCAGCGACCCCGCGCCCGACGAGCCCCCCACCGGCGGCGCCGACGAAACGGGCGGAGACTTCGGGATCCTGTTCCTCCAGGGCCGGAGCCGACGATGAGTACGCCCGTACGGCGAGGCCGCACCCTGCGCCAGCGCCTCATCGGCTTCATCGCCAACGCGGCAACCCGCCTGACAGGCGCCTGGAGCATCCTCGCCGCCGCACAAAACGCCCTCCTTCGCGTCCTTGCGACGGTCCGCCCCGGACGCAGCAGGGGTGCCGGTGTGCGCGTGCGCGCCGCCGTCACCGCCTTCAACCAGGCCCTGGCCGCCTTCGACCGGGCCGCCAGCAGCTTCGTCGAACGATGGGCCGCCACCGACCTGCCGCTCGTCTACCGTGAAGGCGCCTGGCAGATGCTGGAACGCGCCGACCAGTCGACCGAGCGCTTCACCTGGACTGCTCGCCACCGCGACGCCATCACCACGGCCTCCGCGCAGTACTACGCCGACCTCACCGGCCGCATCCGCGAAGCCCTGCGCCGCGCACGGGCCTTCCTCCGCGCAGCGCAGGACGCCGTCCGCGACCCGCAAAGCGCCCGCGTCGACACCGCCGCCCTGCGCCGCGACCATCCGCTGAACACCGTGATCTACGCCAACAACACCCGGCACCCGGTCGACGCGTGGGCGCGCGCCGCGATCACCTGGCAGGCCGTCACCACCGCCAACACTGCCGGAGCCCGCACCGCCCTGGACGAACTCGGCGTCTCGTACGTGGAAGTTCGTGACGGCGCCGACTGCGGGTGGACCAGCCACGGTGACCCCGACCGGGCGAACCGCACGCTGCGCACCGTGCAGGACGCCCTCGCCCACCCCACCGCCCATCCGCACTGCCAACGAGAGCTCCTGCCCCGCATGGACCTCACCGGCCGCAGCAACATCTTCTCTGGGGCCGCCCTGTGACCGAGCAGCCCATCGGGCCCATCCTGGACGGCCTCGGCGTCAGCCTCGAAGTCGACGACGGGGACCTGATCGCCTCTGCGGTCGTCATCCTCAAGGTCCTCGACAAAGACGGCGATGCCGCCCTTGCACTGGCCACCAGTGAAGGACTGTCCTGGATCGATCAGAACGGTCTGCTCGCCTCGGCACAGCAAATCGTCAACCAGGGAGCCGTCTTGACGAAGGGAGATGACGAGTGAGCGCCCCCAGCGAGCCGCAGGCGCACGGCGTCCGCATCGACGCGCAGCCTGGCTCCGCCACCATCACCCTGGACGGGCAGGCGCTGCCCGCGGGTACGGTCACCGGCTACACGATCCAGCACAACGTGCACGAGGCGCTGCCCACCCTCCTGCTGCACACCTGCCAGCCCGAAGGCGTGCTCTGGCAGGGCTTCGCCCGTGTCGCGGTCGCCATCGACCAGAGCCCCGGCGACCTGATCGCCGAGTTCCTCGCCGCAGTCGACCCCGTCCTCCTGGACCAGGAGGCCCTGAACCGGTCGGACTACGGCGGCGGCCCGGGAGCCACCGCCGTCGCGATGCTCGCCACCCTTACCGAGTGGGCGCGCGGCCAGAGAGCAGGCACCTGATGGCCCTGGATCTGTCCGGCATCACCAAGGTCGTCGAAGATCTCATCCCGTGGGACACCGTCCGCATCGCGGGCCCGGCCGCCGGGGAACCCGTCTTCAACCCCGAAACCGGCCAGTACACCTACCCCGAGGGCGAGACCCTGTACGAGGGCCGTGGGGCGGTCCAGCTCGCCGGCACCGTCGGCGGCGTGTCCTCCCTTCCCTCCCCGAACTTGCCGTGGGTGGACGAGACACGCTCCCGGTACAAGCTCCTCACCCCCCTTGAGGCGCCGGTCGCGGAGCGGGACATGCTCGTCACCGTCATCGCCGTGCACCCGAAAGGCGACCTGGCGCTCCTTAACCGGCAGTGGAGAGTCCAGGACCCCGGCATCGCCAGCACGCTCACGGTCATCCGTACGACGCCCCTGGACCAGGTTCAGCAGACCCGCGAGGTGCCGTGATGGACCTCGACGAACTCGCCGGGCGCCTCGAGCAGTCCGCGGACCGAGTCGGCCCGGAGGTGAACCGCACCGTGCAGCAGATGGCCCGCCTGGCACGCGCCCTGATCCGGGAGAACGCCTCCGGACGACCCGGCCCAAACATCATCACCGGGCAGTACGTGGCGTCCTGGCAGATCGAACCCTTCGGCGTCCCGGACGGAGGCGGCGCCGTCATCGGCACCAGCGCCCCGCAGGGCAGGCGCCTGGAGTACGGCTTCTACGACATGACGGACAGCGTCGGGCGGCACTTTTTCCAGGTGCCCCGGCCGCACGTCGACCCGGCCGTCAACGAACTGTCGTCTGAGTACGAGCAGGCGTTCCACGACGCCTGTGACCGGATCTTCGGGAGTTGATGCGCCGTGATCGACCGTCTTCCCGTCACCACTGCCGTCCAGGGCCTGCTGGCCACCCTCACCGGCAAGCCCGTCGGGCTGCGCAAGGTGCCCATCGACCCGACGACCGGGAAGCCACACCCCCCGCCCTACACGCTGCTCTACCCCCTCGACCACAGCGGCGACGACGGCACCCTCGCCGACCGCGGCGACGCTGCCGTCTCCGACTACCAGGCCGCGTTCGTCTCGGGGCCCGCCCCAGGGCTGCCGGACAGCAGCGGAGGCGACGCCCAAGCGCAGTGGATGGCCGATAAGGGCCGCAAGGTTGTGGAGCGGCCCGTCGACGGCAGCCCCGGCTACCGGTACCCGCTGAACATCCCCGGCATCAACTGCTACCAGCGCGAGGCGCGGGAAGCGGGGGGAACATCCGACGCATCCGATGCCATCATCACCAGTGTGATCCGTTTCCGTTTCTACCTGGAAACCAGCGCCTGACCTG
>NZ_BAAAUG010000242.1:0-528 GCF_039533825.1 Streptomyces rectiviolaceus | reverse complement strand
AAATAGATTACCCAGATTGTCAACAGGGTGGGGAACATGCAGACAGGCGGCATTGGCGTTGCGGCTGACCGGGAGTGGATCATCAAGAACGCCAAGGGGAAGAAGTTCGTGTACGACTCGGAGGCTGAAGCGTTCGGGGAGCTGGAGGAGTACGGCGAGGGCGCAGTAGTACTCACCCGGCGCGTGTACCGAGGCATGTTCAGGACCAAGCCGATCGAAGACTGGCAGCAGGTGGGGCGCCCCACATCCTGACCCTCCGCCACCCCTTCCCTTCAGCCTTTCGGTAGGGGAAGGGGTGGCAGGGCGGCTCCTGATTGCGTATCAGCGCCACGATGGAACAACTGGATCGTGAGGGGCGGGGGAATGGCATGGAGGGTGAGTCGTCTGAGGCGGATGTTCTGCGGGTGGTGGAGCAGGCGATGAGGATCCGGATGGTGTGGGAGGAAGTCTGCTTCACGCACCGGGGGTGTCCTTTCGGTGAGGTGAAGGAGGCGCTGGTAGAGACTGCCGGCCGGTGGGGTGTGCCGA
>NZ_BAAAUG010000241.1:0-8815 GCF_039533825.1 Streptomyces rectiviolaceus | reverse complement strand
AAACGCCGGGGCTTGCCCGTCACATGGCGGAGGTCGATGCGGAGCGGCAGCGGCAGATCGCCAAGTTCGGCGACCAGCACCACCCCGACGGCACCGGCAACCAGGGCCAGCAGGAGTACGCCGAGACGAAGCGCAGCTGGTGCGAGGCCGCGTTCGGTTCCGGCTACGGCACGTGGGCCGACATCCTCGCCGAGGAGGTCGCCGAGGTCGAAGCCGAGCGCGACCACGCGAAGCTGCGCGACGAGCTGGTCCAGGTTGCTGCCGTCTGTGCTGCGTGGATTGCCGACATCGACAGCCGCGCCGGGCGTACCCCATGACCGCCCCGGTGCAGGTGGGCCCGTCGCCTCAAGGTGGCGGGCCCGTGCCGTCCCTGACCGACCGTGAGCTGAAGCTGCTCACCCTGATGGCGGGCGGCGGCACCTATGACGTCGCAGCCCGGGAGCTCGGCTGTTCGAACCGGACGGCGTCCTGGATCGGGCAGCAGATCATGCGGAAGCTCGGTGCGCAGTCCATTGCGCACGCGGTGCTGTTGGGCTGCCAGGCCGGGATTCTGGACGGTCGGCCCCAACGCCACGGTGACCATGCAGGGTTCGCTGCGCACCAGTACCGGGACGAAGAGCCCTGTGACGACTGCTGGGAAGGCGAACGGACCTATCGGCGTGATCTGCGTGCCGCCCGAAAGGCCGCGAAGGTCACCGGAATCGCCCCTAAAACCCGGACATCTTAGACACGTTCGCCGCTGGGTAAGACCGATCAACGCCCAGGAGGGCCCCATGCTCCGTGCGTACCTTCCCGCCATCATCTCCACGCTCCTCTACACGGCCATCGGCATCAGCTTCGGCCTTCTGTGGTGGGCATGGACCGGCCGTACCGACATGCCGTGGTGGATCGCGGTCCTCCTGGTCGCTGTCGCCGGCCTGATATCCGACCTGGTCGAGGAGACCCTGCAGCAGCTCAGAGCGCGGCGTGCCAGCCCCGGCCCGTCGCGGCACCGCAAGGCCGGCGCCCGGTGAGGGCGGTCGGCACCATCCCCGAACCCGACACCCCCCGACAAGGAGCAGCATGAGTGACAAGCCCCTAGGCCCGATCGGTTGGGCCCACCACTACGCCGCACTCCGCGGTGCAGGCGAATACCCGCTGCTGACCGCCAGCGAAGCCCGGGACGAAGTCGAGAGGCTCGGTACCGACCTGTACCGGGCGCAGGACGCCCACGCGTACCTCGGGGAGATGTGCACCGTCCTCGAGAAGAAGCAGAACACCCCGCAGGGCGGTGCCGCGCTGTCCACGGCGGACGTCCGGGCGTGGCTGAAGGGGCCGCGCTGCATACGGGTGCTGGCCGTTGACGCGAGCACCGTCCCGCCGACCCGTCTGGAGGAGGACGCGGCACAGCTGCTCGAGGCGCTGCGTGCCGAAGTACGGACGGGCCTTGAGGCGTCCGGCCGCTCGCAGGCCTCCGTAGCGCGAGAACTTCAGGTCAGTACGAAGCATTTGAACCAGATGCTGTCCGGGAGGGCGGCCATGACGGTGTGGTGGGCGGCTCGGATCCTGCGCGTGTGCGGGATGCGCCTGGCGATCGGAGGTGCAGCATGAGCAACCGAACAGCGCAGTTCGCCGCGGTGTACGCGGTCCTGACGGCTTCTCACGAGGTCGCCGACTACTGGGTTCAGCAGGACAAGGACGCGGTCGCCAAGGGGCGCCCCGGCATGGAGGGGAGGATGGCGTGCGCCCGGCACGTCGCCTCGTACACGGCGACGCAGGCCCTCGCCCTCGCGGCTGCCGACCGGCGCCTCGGGCTCGGCCTGGACTGGCGGCGAGCGGCCACCGGTCTAGCGGTGTCCGCGGTGACGCACTACGTCGCGGACCGCTCCGCTGGACGGTGGCAGGAGCAGGGGACGTCCACGTGGATGGTTCGGCTCGCACGTCGGTGCGGGCATGCTCCGTGGCTGGCGAAAGATTCGGGAGCGGGCCCGTTGATGGATCAGGCGTGGCACAAGGGCTGGATCGCCGTTGCTGCGGCTGTGGCTGCCGGAGGTGTCCGGTGACCTACGGCAACTCGGCGTCCCGGCAGGCGCAAGCGATCCGCGCGCATGCCCGGCGGGGTGTGTGGCGGCGTGTCACGGCGTGGGCGGGGGTGAACGCGGAAGCGCGCCGTGCGGACGTTCAGGCGGGCGCGTGGGTGCAGGGCGGGCAGGGTGAGGCGGCCACGGTCGGGCTGGTCGCGCCGCTGGCCGCCAGCGGCTGGCACATACGGCACGACGTACGACCCCCGTGGGGGCGCGGGAACTACGACCACGTCCTGATATCCCCGGACGGCCGCGCGGTTCTGGTCATCGACTCGAAGCAGTGGCGCCGCAACTGGCCCACCACCCTGAAGGGCGGGCGGGTGCACTGCGGACTCGAGGACCGGCACGACCAGGTCGAGAAGGCGGTGAAGCACGCCGGGCAGGTGCAGGAGCTGCTCCGTATGCCCGACGTGGACGTGCTGCCGCTGCTGGTCGTGCACGGGTCTCTGGTCGTTGGCGGGCACCTGGCTGTTCGCGTGCCCGGTCTGCCGGCGCCGGTGTACGTGTTGGCGTCGGACTGGCTGGTGTCGACGCTGTCCGCGGTTCCGTTCGACGCGGCTCCGTGGCGGGCGGGAGAGGTGGCGGCGCGGGTGGATCAGGTGCTGCGCCCCTACCGGTGAGGCGCGCGTCGGGCGTACCGTGGCGCCACCACCGAGGCGGGGCAAGCCATCGGGGAGCGGCCCGCAGTCCCCTTTCGAGGGGATCGCGGGCCGCTTTCGTGCGTTCCGGACGGTGGCCGGTTTATGATCGAACTCATGTCCGATCTGCCGCTGGAACAGCGCCTCGCCAAGAACCGCGCCGTCCTGGAATGGCTGGAATGGCAGGTCAGCCAGCAGCGCCTGAAGGTCCGCGAGCTCGAGGTGCAGGTCGAGCAGGACCGGAAGCGGCGTGAGCGGGCCCGTATCGAAATGTCGTGGAAGATCCAGCCCAAGCGGGCCGACGAAGGACGGCCAATCCTTCACCGGGGCGGTTGCAACCTCTTCCAGAACGAGATGGGGTACCTCAGCCGCATGGACGCGGTGATCGCGCTCACCGACGATGAGGTGAAAGCGGAGTGCTGCGCGGTCTGCCGACCTGAGACGGGGCTCGATCTGCCGAGCTGAGCTCTTCGTGTGGATGGCCCGGCTTCACGGGAGGCCGGACCACACACGGTCCCCGGGGGGTTCGTACACGGCCGTGGGGTGGTCAGTGCACCCGTCACACCGGGGATACCCGCCACTCTGCCACCAGGCGCCGGGCGCAGGGGGACGTTCAGACTGAGGGGCGGCTCATACGGGAATCCAACCGTCCTGACCGTCGCCGCGCAGGGGCACGGCGCACCGCTCGCATATCCCTGGTCCGCGTCCGGGCTTGTCGGGCATCTGCGCAGTGTCGATGACGCCCTCGTGCGTGCAGTGGTTCTCCAGGACATGCCACACCAGGTGCCCGTCCAAGCTGATCGCCGTGCCCTTGTGAGAGCTGGTGATGTACAGGCCGAGGTGGGCGGGGATGGGATGCCCTGTGCCGACGATCTGGAAGCTGCGCCGCATCGCCTCCATCCCGTCAGGCCGGGCCTGATACCAGACGTCCATCACGTTGGGCCGACGGACGGCGGCGTGCAGGATGTCGCCGGTGAGGTCCACGCCGTGAGGCCGGTCATCGATGAGCAGCTCGGCGCGGTGGATGACAGCCTGCTGGGTCATGAGGGCTCCTTGGTCTCTAGGGCTGTTTGCACGGCGTCCAGGGCGCTGCTGTAGCCGTTCTCCCATTCGCCCCATACGGCAAGGTTGGTGGGTGGTCCGTCGTCGACGAGCTTCCGCAGGCTGGCCATGAGGGTCAGCAGCTGGTCGCGGGTGGGCTTGCGGTGCGGCTCCCACCAGGCGGGCGGCTCGACCAGCAGGGGCGTGGTGCGGCGTTCGATGGCGGCCCTCTGCCTGCGTTCGTCCACCTGCTGGTGGCCGTCGCTGGTCAGGTGGAAAGCCTCGTAGTGGATGTGAGGGGTGCCGCCCGGGCCAGGGGCGAGGTAGAGGTCGGCGTTGATGGGCACGTCGCGCGGCCGGATGCCGTTGGCCGTGAGCCAAGCGCGGAGTGCCTTGCGCCTGTCGTCGATAGGGTCCTCTCCAGTCATACGTGCACCGGCTCGTAGGTCGCGGCGAAGATGTCCGGCTTGACGGGGTAGCGCTCGCTCTGGACTCCGGTGACGATCCAGTCGCCGGGGCAGACGGTGTGGCCGCCCTCGAGGGTGTCGATCCACCCGTGGTCGTGCCAGATGCGTCCGCACAGGGCGTGCTCCGTACGGCCGGCGTACTCGGGCTCGGGGCGTCGGAAGTACCGGACGACCTTGCCCTCACGTTCGGCGGGGCCGTCTTCGGGGTGGTCGCCGTTCTGGTGCCACTGGTGCGCTTCGATCTGGACGGGGCGTTTGCGGTAGAGGGCCATGGGTCCCACGGTGCCGCGCTTGGGGGTGGACGTTGCCCCCGCTCCTGGGGTGTGTGCCCGGCGGCAGCATCGGCTTCGAGGTGATGGGCACCGCCGGGCCTGGCCAAGGGTGGCACGGGGCACTGACAACGCTCGGTGCACGCCGCGTGGCCGGGGGCGTTGTCAGTGGTCACGGCGATGATGACCGCATGAAGAACTTTTGGGTGACGTGGACGGGCGGGGATGGCGCGGCGCGAGTGTCGAGCGTCGCGTACGACAAGGAGAGCGCTGAGGGGCGCCGGGCGATGCTGTGGGGGCAGGGCTACGGCGATGCGCAGGTGGTGGAGTCGAAGCCGGGTGTGAGGCCGACCGCGGGCTAGGGGCGCCGTTCCTCGCGGGTGCGGCGTTCCCCCCCCGGGGCCGGAGAAGCGGGGAGGCCCGGCAGTCCACTGGGGGTGGCCTGCCGGGCCCGTCTCGCGCTGGTGGGGTCTAGCCCCACCAGGTGTCCATGGGGACGGCTGGGGGCAGCTCGGGGTTGGCGCCGGGGCGGTCGGCGGGCGGTGTGCCCTGCCAGGTGTCGTCGGCGGGTCCCCTGTCCGGTGTGGCCGCGTTCGTATCGGGGGCGGGGGCTTCGTCGGCTGTTGCGGTGGTGGCGGTGAGGATGCTGCCGGTGAGGGTGGCGGTGGTGAGAGTGAGGCCGGCGAGGAGGCGGCGCACGGGCTGCTTCACAGGTGGTCCTTTCTGTGGAGGTGGTCCGGGACCAATAGTGGGGCGCCTGGCCCGGTCTCGTATCCCGTGGTCCGCTGCGAATCCCTTTGCCCCGCACGCGACTTACCTGGCAGTAGGCGGTGGGGGTTGTGGGGAGGACGTGGAGTACGAGCGTCGGGGGACGCCCCGGGCTCAATCTGCCCTAGGCTGTTTGCATCATCAACCGATTGGCCGTGCGGGTGTTCGCCGTGCGGGAATCCGCAGTTGATCACAGGTTTTTGATGGGGGATCAGGAGCTTTGGCCATATCCGATACGCGGGGTGACGGCTGGGATTTGTCGGCGCCCGCCATGCGCTTGTATGAGGCGTGCGCGCTGCGGGATGGCGACCTGGTCGGGCAGATCACCGCCGCAAACCCTCAAGCACAGCGCGAGCTCCTCGACTGGGGGCTGATCACCCTCGAGGACCTGCCCGGCGGTGTGCCCGGTGTGCGGGATCCGCAGCATGCCCTGCAGCGGCGTACGGATGAGGTGCTGGCCGCGGCGGAGGAGCAGGTCGCCCTGCTGAAGAACTTGCCCTCGCTGTCCACGCGGTTGATGCGGCATTACGAGGCGGTGCAGCTGCGCGCGGGCGCCAGCAGCGTGTACCTGGACGATCAGGCGGCCGTGAACGCCCGCCTGCAGGACGTCGTGGGCGGGGCCCGCCGGGAGATCCTCGCCGCGCAGCCCGGCGGTCCTCGCGACCGGGCCATCCTCGACAAGGCGGTGGCGCGTGATGTGGTCGCTCTGGACCGCGGGGTGGAGCTGCGGACCATCTACCGGGACACGGTGAGAGATCATCCGGTGACCGCGGAGTACGCGCGGAAGATGGCGAACCGAGGCGCGGGACGCAGTGCGCAGTACCGGACGTTGGCGGGCGCCTTCGAACGCATGATCATCGTGGATCGTGAGCAGGCCTTCGTCTCCGACCACATCGTCGCCGGCGGGCCCGCACACGCTGCCTGGCTCATCACCGACCCGGCGGCGATCTCCGTCATGGCCCGCATGTTCGAGGCGGCGTGGATGGGCGGACGCCCCTGGTCGGGAGAACTGCGGGCCCGGCGCGGCGGGGACGCTCGGGACACCATCGGCTCGTCCAGCGTGCGGGGCGCGCGGACCACACGGCAGCAGCGGGAGATCCTGCGCAACCTGTGCACGGGCGTCTCCCAGAAGTCGATCGCCGGCCGTATCGGGGTCTCTGAACGGAAGATGGAGAAAGAGATCGCCGCACTGAAGGCTCTGTGGGGTGCGACCACCCTGAACGAACTGATCTACCAGTGGGCCCTGTCACCGGACCACCGGGTGGACGACAGTGCCCCCGCGGAAGGGCCGGCGGGGGCAAGGGTGGAAGGCGAGGAGTCGGCGGCCTGACCGCTCACGGGGCTTCCTCTGGGAGTTCTGGCTGCAGTTCGGCGTGCCCCTTCTCCTCCCACAGCTGACGGTAGGAGCGCACGGAGTCCTCGCAGTCCTGCCGGGCGTGGAAGACGGCTGTGTCCGGGCCGAGGTCGGGGCGCCACAGGTTCGGCCCCGGGAAGCGGACGGCCTTCATACGGGACGTGATCGGTTCGGTGCAGCCCAGACAGGCGCCGGCCGGGATCGCCATCAGGCGTTCTGCGGAGGCCATCTCCCGTTCGATGGTGGCCTCGTTGACGACGTGGCGGCAGGGCGGGATCTCCTGGCAGAGGCGGCACAAGCTGTAGTGCTCGGGCAGTACGAAGAAGGTGCGGGAGGCGCGTATGGCGATGTGCCGGGGCTTGGCGGTGGGCTGGTCTGCGGGGCGCAGGATGAGGACCAGGGGTCGGTGCTCCCACGTGGCGCGGGTCGGCTCCGCACCCATGTCCCGTCCGGCTGCGGCCTGTTCGGTCCACCACGTGGTGAAGCGGTCCCACTCGTTGTTGAAGTGCTCGGGCCACAGGTCGTCGGGCCGTTCGCTGACGTCGATGATCTGCCAGGCGCGTCGGTCGGAGAACACGATGAGGGATCCGGGGCGGATGCGGGTGGAGTAGTACGTCTCCTTCAGGTGCGGCATGATGCCGTCGCCGGGCAGGTGACCGGTCGGCAGACGCTCGGTAGGCCGCCACTCTCCGAGAAGGACTCGCATCGGGATATGCACGTTCAGCCCTCCTTGGACTTGTCGGTGTCTTCGATCTGCTTGGCGACCTTGATGGCGTTGGCGACCCACCAGCGGTGATTGCCGGCCTGGATGGTCTGGCCGATAGGGATGTCGTGCTGACGGGCGATGTCCCACAGCCCTTGGTCGCCTGCACAGTCGATGCCGTCGTGAACGTGACCTTCTTCGGTGTTCTCACAGTTCCAGCCGACCAGGACGGCCCACAGCAGGGCGTCCAGCTTGTCGGCGGACCAGTCGCGGGAGTCGACGGTGATGCGGGCGCGCAGGCCTTCGAGGGCCGTCTTGGCGCCGAGGAGCGCGGGGACGGCTGCCGTGTAGCCGAGGATGCACGCGCGGGCCGTGTCGCGGGTTTCCTCGCGGTCGGCTTCGGCGTCCCACAGCCGGTCGTACAGCTCGGTCAGCGTCGCCTCGGTGTGCTGGTTCAGGGGGAGGCGGGTTCCCGGTACGTCGGGGTCGGGGATGGGCTGGGGGGTCGGCAGTTGCCCCGTGGTGGTGAGGAGGTGCTGTTCCCACAGGGCGCGCAGGAGGCCGTGCCAGGTCTGCGGGGCGGGCATCCAGCCGCAGGCGCAGTCGACGGTCCACCGGTCGTTGGGGAGTTTCACGCGCCGCGGCAGGTGGTCGGTCACCAGCTGCTTGTGATCGGGGCACAGGTGCCCTCCGGCGGGGAAGATCGTGCCGGATCCGAGGGTGGCCCAGCCTTCCCCGGACCATTCCGGGCGGGGCGGTGCTGCGCCGTTCATGCAGGAGAGAGCGTCGTACTGGCGTAGGCAGCCGGGGACGAGGCAGGTGCGGAGGGACGGCTGGTTGAGGAGGGCTTCGTGGATGGCGTCGTCGACGGCCTGCTCGGGTGTGATGCCGCGGTTGGCGGTGTCGTTGAAGCTGACCAGGTCCAGGAGACGGTCGCGAGCGCTCTGGGTGTCGGTCACGGGCTGGTCCTCTCTGCGGCGGGCAGGGCATACAGGGCATCGAGAGCTGCGACCTGGGGGTCGGCGCCGCCCATGCAGTGCTGAGCGCATCCAGGAGTGCCGCGGCCGGGGCAGGTTGCTTGGTGGGGGAAGTCGGCCTTGCAGGTGTCGCAGGCGAGCCAGGCGGGTGCGTGGGTGACGATGCGCAGGGGGTGACGGCAGATCCGTATCCGGGAGGCGGCCAGGTGTTCCGGCTTCGGTGTCTGGTCGAGGAACGCGTCGACGGGGAGATCACTGTTGGCGACCTTGAGGAGCCAGTCTCCGTGGCAGGCGTCGGTGAGGGCGCACCAGCACAGGAGGTCCTTGCCGCGCAGGTCGTCGCGGATTCTGTCCAGGGAGTCGAGGTCGTGGCTGTGGGAGTTGATGAAGTTGTCGATGGCCTGCTGGCGGGTGAGTGGCGAGTGGGCGCGCGGGTCGATCCATCCGCCGGGCAGTATGAGGTCCCCTCGTGATCCGATCTTGGAGACGTTGCCGTAGCCGGATCCTCGGCCGATGAAGATGTAGCCGTTGGGGT
>NZ_BAAAUG010000240.1:0-818 GCF_039533825.1 Streptomyces rectiviolaceus | reverse complement strand
GCCGGCCTTCTACCGGCGCCGTCTGCTGAAGATCTATCCCAACCACATGGTGCTGTGGGCCGTCGCGCTCGGGTACTTCTCGACGATGGCCGCCGTGCACCCGGGGGTGTGGTCGACCAACCTCTCCCTCGTGCATTCCTGGATACCGCGCGCGGACACGGCCGTCTCCCTCAACCAGCCCAGCTGGTCGCTCTGCAGCGAACTCCTCTTCTATCTCCTCTTTCCCCTGCTGTGGCGCTGGGTTCGCAACATCAGGAGCAATCGCCTGTGGATGTGGTTCGGCATCACCTTCGCCGGGTTGCTGAGCACCCAGCTGATGATCGACGCATGGGCGCCCGGGACTCCGCTTCTCCCGGACTGGCCGCTGTCCCTGATGCAGGCCTGGCTCGGCTACAACTTTCCACCGCTGCGTCTCTTCGAGTTCGTTCTGGGCATGCTCGTCGCCCGGCTCCTGGCGGAAGGACACCGCGTCTCCCTGGGCGTCGCGCCCGCGCTGGCCGTGACCGGCGGGGCGTATGTCCTCTCGCTGTACCTGCCCTGGCAGTACGGGTTCAACGTGATCCTGGCCGTCCCGCTTGCCCTGCTGGTGGCGGCCATCGCGCACGCGGATGTCACCGGACGCCGCACCGGCCTGCGGGGCCGCGTGCTCACCCTGCTCGGCGAGGTGTCGTTCGCCTTCTATCTCGTGCATTTCATGGTGCTGGTCGCCGTCCACGACCTGCTGGAGGGAAGGCAGTTCGACACGGCCACGGCTTTCGCCGTCACCGCCCTCGTCTTCGTCGTGTCCCAGATGCTCAGCTGGCTGCTCTACGTGTGCG
>NZ_BAAAUG010000239.1:0-2075 GCF_039533825.1 Streptomyces rectiviolaceus | reverse complement strand
CAAGTCCGGGGGGAGGACAACCCCGGCAGAAGCCGCCGTGGATCCGATTCGCTGCTCAGGAGAGTCCTCGTCCTGGATGCGGGGGAGCGGACCACCTTGGCACCAGGAGCCGGATGACTCACCCGAGTACTGCGATGGGCCCCTTTGCAGTGCGGCCGAAGCCGAGGCTATTACGGCGTAATAGCTGTATGAGACGTGGAACAACTGGCCCATCATCGTCTCCACTCGCGCCACCATGGCCGCATCTCCTGCTTCTACCGTTCCACTGCATCGTCGGGGTACGAGCATCGCGCGGCGCCCGAAGCCTGGGTGGCCTTCGAGGACGAGGCCAGCCAGTCGATGACACGCCGCGTACCAAGACCTGAGGCTGCAGGGGCAGCACTCCGATCGTCCGGGTACGCGGACGATGCCTTCCAGCTCGCCCTCGCCTAGCCCTCGCCCTGGACGTTTCACGTCCCGAGGAAGGCCCCGGGATTGTCCGCGCAGACCAGAGCCAGCGAGCCGAACTTGCTCACCCAGACAACGTCCGGGTTCCCTTCACGGTCTGTCCGCGGGCACGGCGCCTCCGTTTCCGCTGACGCCCTGGGAGTCCTGCTCAGCTGTGCAGCGAGCCGCGAAGTCATCTCCGAACCAGGTCGCCAGATCACCCAAGAAGGCTGCGGCCTCACCGCAGTTGTAGCGCTGCGGCCACTCCAAATCAGCGAGTTCGCGCAGCAACGCCAGTAGATCCGCTTCGCTCTGGGGCATGCCCTCATCTTTGAGGCGACAGCTATATGGGGAGCGGAACGGGTTACGACCACGTCCGCCCTGCTTCGACAAACCCCAGTTGCGTTCGGTAGCTCTCGTCTCTCACCCTCAACGTGAGGTGCAGGGCTGCCGCTATTACGCCGTAATAGCGGCAGCCCTGCACCTCACGTTGAGGCTCGAGAAGCCGACGGCATGTCGTTCTCGTAGCGCCCGCAACTGTCCGATCAGGCTCAGGCGACGCATCTACGGTGAAGACTGACAGCGGTAGGGGAGTGTTCGAGATGTTCGATTCTTCCGTGTGCGCGATCCTAACGTCCGGCCGGTTTCAGGGCCAACGCCTCTCATAGACCTGGCGTGTCAGCTCTGAGGAAGGTGTCGGAGGACCGCCCGCATACGCAGCCTTGTCGGCTGTCCACCTCATCTGTCTCGGAGTTGGTGATCGGATCGCCGTCGCCGTGTGGGCGGTCAGTCGTCGGGGCAGCTCGACCCACGTCGGGTTGCCTTCGCCGTGGAACTGGTCTTCTGCCAGATCGACTCTAATGTCGGCTGGTGCGATCTCACTGCCAGACGCGTTGGACAACACGGCATTTGGCCATTCCGAGGCCCGGAACCCTGTCTATCTGCTGCCGCAGGGAGTGGGGTGCCTTGGCCCTGCGGCCGGGGTGGGGGAGTCGGGCTGCCCGATCCCCGCATCGGCGCATGCTCACGCTCGATTTCAACGACGCGGATGAGGACACCTGATCCGGAGTTGCTGGCCCCCGACCGTCCTTGCCCGCAGTACAGGCCAATGCGGGGCCCCGGCACGAGATTTGCCACTCTGGCCGTGACGGCTTCCATTGACGGGCGGTGACGATCGCCGTGCTATGCGGGCTGGTTCACCCCGGTGGAGCACTGGGTGGGGTGGCCCGCAAGGGCAGGGTGCCTTGCGCCTTTACGGCGTAATGGCTGAAGAGTGCACCGGTCTCGAGGGGGAGGGCTGCAGGCTATTACGCCGTAATACCTGGAGTGCTGGGCCGGTGGTATCGCACGGTGCCGCCAGTTATTACGGCGTAATAGCAGGAGGTGTGAAAGCTAACGCGTTGAAGTCGCAAGCAGGGCACCCGCGTTAGTAAGGTGTCCGTCATGAGCTCGCCAGCCGCCGACCGCGAGAAGGTCGTCTCCAAACTCCCCAGCCAACTCCGCCACGATCTGAAGATCCGGGCCGCCCAGCACCGGATCGACCTCCAGGATGCGGTAGAGCAGGGCATCGCTGCCTGGATGAACCTCGCCGCCGCACCCGTCTCCCTGGACACCGCCGGCGCGGATTCCTTCTCGACCTGGCTCCCTAC
>NZ_BAAAUG010000238.1:0-3143 GCF_039533825.1 Streptomyces rectiviolaceus | reverse complement strand
AGACCGCCGCCACCGGTGAACGCGTCACGGTCAACGAGGCGGGCGCCAACAAGGTCCTGGTGTACGACGACACGGATCGGGCCGTCGGTGAGCTCTCCGGCCGCGGCCTGCTCCTGGAAGGCACCAACGGGGCCCTGCTCTACCTCGACCCCGACAGCACCTACCCGAACCTGCGCCTGACCAACGCCGACCAGAGCAACCAAGCCGTCATCAACGTGGTGGAGATCCCCACCGGGTCCGCCAATCTGGGCCTCAACTCCGGAGGGTTCACCGGATCCGGCTTCACCGACATGAAGTGGAGGACGTTCTTCGGCCAGGACTTCTGGGCCGCCGAACGCATCCGCGATAGCGCCAACAACACCGCCGTCGGCGGACGCATCTACATGGACCAAAACTCGGCGTCCTTCGGATACAGCGACAGCACCGCCGCCACTCAGGCGGCCGACATCTGGGTCACCCCGGGGCAGGCAAAGGCGCGCGGGAAACTCACCGTGCAGCCCTACGTCGGCGACACCAGCAGCGTCCTGTTCGTACAGCCAGGACCCAGTCACACCGGATACATGATCCGATGCTGGGACCCGGACGCCGCCCAATACAAATTCTCCGTCGACCAGGCAGGCAACACCCTCGTCAAAGGCACTTTGACGGCCGGGAACATCGCCACGGGCACCGTCACCATCACCCCGTCCGCAGCTCACACCCCCACCAGCGCCCTGGTGTCGTTCGCGTGCACCGGCAGCACATTCCGCGGCTACGCCACCGCGTCGACCACCGCGCCGGGCTCCCGCAAGGATGCCTTGCCGACCCCCGGCGCCGGCGTCACCGGTGTCAGCATGTCGTCCGTCACCAGCACCTCAGCGTTGGTGTGGGTCAACCGCGAGAACCTCACCGCCACCGTCGTCAACTGGATGGTCGTCGGATCCTGACCCTTCCCCGTCAGAACGCCGCGACAGAGGAGAACCCGATGAGTGAAGAGCAGCAGTCCACGCAGCCCGACGACACCCCGCCGGTCCCCGCCGACCCGGGAACTGTTGAGCCCGAACCCGAACCCGAGCCGGAGCCCACTCCGCCCGCGCCGGTCGGCGACACCCTCACCTGGGAGCCGCGAACCTGGTACTCCATCACCTACGCCTGCCGCACCGTCGGATGCCGATACGAAAACCACGTCGGATCCGCTGCGATGTTCTACTCCAACAACGGCGACCCCAAGTACATCCGGGTCAACTGCTCCTCGGACGACGGCTGCGGCAAGGACTCCGTCATCCTGACCGCCGACAAGCTCGACCCGCAGCCCATCGAGGAGTGACCGTGAGCGGGGGCAACACCTGCCCCACCAGGCCGTAGCCTGATCACTGGGCGACCCTCCGCCCCTGCCCCACTCCCCGAGGGACGACCGCGCGAGCGGTCCGCAGAACGACGCCATCTCTGGGCGCGGGGAGTGCAGGAGAACGGGCGAGTGCCCGAAGTCACGGTGCGCGAATACGAGGTCCGACCTGCCCTGGGCAGGCACCTCGTGCTGGACCCGCGCAGCCTCGCCTACCGGCGCGCCTACGACGGACAGCCGCTGCGCGCCACGGCGTGGGAGCCGCGGATACCCGTCCTGGACCAGCAGAACCTGACCGCGCAGGGCATTCACCTGTCCAAGGCCTACAGCCTCGAGCACGACCTGGACGCGCTCGCCTCCTGCACCGGAAACGCCGCCACCGCCGCACTGTCCGTACTCCTCACCAAGGACCGCGCCCGCACCGCAGGCCTGGACACCGACGACGCGACCGCCGCACAGCGCTTCGCGATCGACCTGTACGCGCAGGCCACCGAACACGACCAGTGGCACGACCTGGCGTGGCCCGTACAGGACTGCGGCTCCTCCGGCCTCGGCATCGCCAAAGCGATGAAAACGCGCGGCCTCATCGACCAGTACGCGCACGCCACCACCGCCGAAGAACTCTGCACCCTCCTGCAGACCGGGCCCGTGCTCATGGGTCTCCCTTGGAGATCAGCATTCAATGAGCCCGACAGCGAGGGGTTCATCGACTCCGGCGACTGGGCCTCCTCTCCGCTCGAGGGCGGTCACGAAGTCTGCGTCACCGCGCTCGAGGCCGTCGCCACCTCCGACGGTGTCCTGCTGCCTGAGCACTGCGTATTGCGCTTCAGGAACTCGTGGGGATCTTCGTACGGCGAGCACGGCGACGCCCGCATGTTCCTCACCACGTACCTCGCGCTGCGCGACCAGATCGACCTCATCCAGCCCCGCCTCGACCCAGGGAAACGCCGATGACCGCCTTCCACGTCGCCGTCGACCACCTCGAAGACGACAGCCCCGAGTCCACCACCACCTACCTCGGCACCTGCGACCAGACCCACATCGACGAAGTGCGCGCCATCGCTGCCCTCGAAGACAGCCCCCGCTTCCTGCGCGAGCACCCGCGCCTCGAGGGCGCCTTCATGGTGCTCCGCGAGGACGGTGACCTGGACGTGTACGTGCCGGTCGGCGCTACCGAGTACCGGGTGTACGAGCCGGACCGGATGCCGAAGACCCGCAACGAGGGCGGCGACCTGGCAGGCAACAACGCGCAGTTCGTGCAGAAGAAGTCCACAGACAGCTACACCGACGAGGACCTCCTGCCGCGCGGCGGATCCGGCCCGGCATACATCTCCGGCGCCACCAAGTTCGGTGGGCAGTCCATCGGCGGCGCCATGGACACCCCCGGCAACCCGCCGCGGACGACCTGGCACACCACCGAAAGCCCCGCGGGCGCCAGGTACTTCACCTCCATCGCCCTCTACCTGATCCGGGTGGGTGCCGAGCCGCAGGTCATCTACGACCCGCTGTCCGACAAGCTCGGCCAGTTCGGGTCGCTCACCAAGTCCGGCCGCGCTCTGCGCAACGACGGCTCCCGCCGTACCAACCGCGAAGGCCGCGTGAACATCCAGGTCGAGGTCCTCGGCCGCGCGAGCCAGCCGTGGACGAAGGGATTCGACCCGGCGAAGAAGCCCAACTACCGCAAGCTCCTCGCGGCGATGCGCGCGCACGGCATCCCCGACGTGTGGCCCGCAGGGAAGCCCGCCGCGACTGCGGCGGCCGTCGCCAAGGCCGGACGCTCCCGCACCACGTGGCAGGGCAAGGGCGGCCACTTCTCCCA